>CANFIV010000342.1 GCA_947446935.1 Sphingomonadaceae bacterium
CCGGCTTCGGCTTGGGATTATGCCGACGCGCTGCCAGGAGAAGTGACTGGTTATGGAGCTCCCGGCCAACGTAAGGCCGAAGTGGAGCCCATTCCTGTACCGCAGCCGGTTCCGGAGCGTTTTGCAGCCTCAACACCAAGACCAGTCGTCGCTGGGCCGGTAGCATCAAATCACCCGGCCGCTGACCATGCAACGGTGGCTCGAGCGTCTTCGGCAAGCCGCAGTACAGCGGCCAGCGAAACCCAGGTCCCCGTGCAGAATTCTCCGTCACGGCCACTCGCCTTGCTGGACGTGGCTCCAAGGGTAAACTTGCAAGCTCTTGCGGCAAAGGCTGATAGACGGAGCGCGTCGATTGCGCCCGGCAGCAGCCGCGATGACCCGGCACAAGCTCCTGCGCCAGAGGCGGCCAAAGCCGTGCTATTGGCAGCGGACAAGGCAAGCCGATGGGCGAGGTTCGATCCTGCCCAGCCCAGATCGCGGCGTGATTCGCTCGGCATTGCTCCTCCGGCTGATTCATCGGCTGCTGCATCGTCAGTTGTCGCAGCAGCCAGCAACGACGTGCCATTCGGCGGCGGCGCAGCGTCCGCCATGGACGATAGTGGCGCGGCATCGGTCTCTGCCGTCGAGGCCCACGGGACTCGGCAAAGCGGAACGAGCCTTCGCGACAGCATTCCTCGTCCTGCCTTCTGACACTTGATCGTACGGCACGGGTATGCTGTTGTCTGACTGCTGCTAGGCATCGCGCCGTCTCAGGGCTGCGGTTGTTCGGGATGCCCCCATTTGGCTCCTTGATCGGGGCCCGCTGCGCCTCATTTGCAATATCTTGCGATGAATGCTCGATTCTTTCGCAATGCGGTGCTAGGGCGGCCCCGCTGACGTCGCATTCGACGGATATCGGGCCTGCTTAGGCTCACCCCTTTGTCCTAAAAATAGCCTCACGAAGCCGGGATACGCAGCTGTTGCGTATGCCCGTCCATGCCTAGGACTAAGGACTAGTACTATGATCACCGGAACCGTCAAATTCTTCAATGCCGACAAGGGCTATGGTTTCATCGCGCCTGAAGGCGGCGGCGGCGACGCCTTCGTTCACATCTCGGCCGTTGAGCGCGCTGGCATGACCACGCTCGATAAGGACCAGCGCATCTCGTATGAGCTGGAAACCGATCGTCGTGGCAAGACCTCGGCCGTCAACCTTCAGTCGGCCTGATCCGGATTTGGCCGGGGCGCCCCTTGAGGCGCCCCGGCCGTTTTCATTTCACTTTATAGACGCCCTGCGGACGAACGCGGGATGGCAGGAAGCACAATGGCAGGATACCGAGAACCCGGCTTTCAGGATCGCACCGCTGCTGCCGCAAAAGCGCGCAATGCCGCGCTTGAGCGGCTGAAGGCGAAAGCACCCATCGATCCGGCAGAACAGGCGCGCAAGATCGCCGAAGCCGAAGCACGCGAAGCAGCGAAAGTCGCAAAGCGTGAAGAGCTACGTGCTGCAAAGCAGGCTGAAGCTGAGGCAGCTGCTGCTGCTTTGCTGGCCGAAATGGAAGCAGCCGCAGCTGCTGAACAAGCCGCAGCAGATGCGCTGGCCGCCAATGTTGAACTTACTGAAGCCGAACGCAAGGCGGCGCGCGATGCCCGCTACGCGGCGCGCAAGCTGCGTAAGGGTCGGTAAGACGGCAATGCCCGTCACTCAGCCATGATCGCGCGGGAGCTTCTTGATACCGCGCCGGTGCCCGATGGCGAGGTGCTGCGTTTGTTCCGTCATGGGCGTGATCATATGATCGTGCTTGGCGGCAACGAGCTTATGAACACCCGCCAGAGCGGTTCGGAAGAAGCGCTGGCGACACTGACTTGTGCAAGGCTTGCCGGGCGCAAGGCACCGCATGTGCTGATCGGCGGCTATGGCATGGGGTTTACCTTGCGCGCGGCTTTGGGTGTGCTCGACGGTAAAGCGCGCCTGACCGTAGCCGAACTCGTGCCGCAAATCATCGACTGGGCACGCGGGGCCATGGTCGAACTGACCGCCGGATGCCTCGATGATCCGCGCGTACGGCTGATTGAGGACGACGTTGTGGGGCTGATTCAGTCAGCAAAAGGCGTTTATGACGCGATCCTCCTCGATGTAGACAATGGACCGGACGGCCTTACGCGGGCCTCGAATTCCAAGCTCTATTCCATGCGCGGCCTGCATCAGGCCCGCGAAGCGTTGACTGCAGGCGGTGTTTTGGCGGTCTGGTCCGCCGCACGTGATCCGGCCTTCACCCGCCGGCTTGGCGATGCGGGCTTTGCGGTCGAGGAAGTTCCCGTGCGTGCCCGCAGCAATGGCAAGGGCGCGCACCATATGATTTGGCTGGCCACTGCGCCTTAACGCGCGAAGACCGGTGCTTTTACCTCTGCTGTTCGGGGCGCGTGCTCGGGCCGGCCTTACCCTACGCCACGACTTTCTGGCCTTTCAAGGAGCCTACTCATGTCCGACCCCCAGACCCGCCCCGTCCTCATCAACAAGGACGAGGATGGCAACTTTCGCCTGACCGTGCGCGACACCTATTACAACTCGCAGGGTTACATGCTGGTCAAGGCGGTCATGCATGACCAGCTTTTCAAGACCGCAGCGGCTGCCAAGACTTTTGCCCAGGACAACTTCGATGCGAAGCCGGGGCAATACGCCACCAAGTAGGAGTCGGCACCTATTTGCTGTGTTCCACGTGTCTCGTGGACAACCTAATGTAAAAAAATATTCAAATTGGGTTGAATCGCAAAGATAAGTGTGATTCTGTGACAACGATGAAACGCCGCCGTGCCCAACTGAAGCTGCCGCGCGAAAGCCTGACGCAAAGCTTCGCGCTGATCGCGCTGTTGCTGCTGGGCGCGGTCGCGCTGGCGGGTCCGAGCGGCGTTTTGGCGTGGACGGAAAACGCCCGTATGCTTGAAGCACGGCAGGCTGAAATCAAGCAGCTGATTGCTGAGCGGGACCGTCTGCGCAATCGCGTCAACCTGCTCGATCCGCGTCATGCCGATCCCGATCTCGTTGGCGAATTGCTGCGCTCCGATCTCAATGTTGCACACCCTGACGAACTGGTTATCCAGCGTAAGTGATGTGCCCGGCTGTTTTGGCAGCCTCCTAGGAGCAAGCCCAGCATGGACGTCCACCACGGACACGACGATGACGACGCCGGCGAAGCAGGCAAGATCCCTGTGCCGGCAGACGTCCAGGAGGCGATCCGAACGCTGATCCGCTGGTCAGGCGATGATCCGGAGCGCGAAGGCCTGCTTGATACGCCAAGCC
>CANFIV010000343.1 GCA_947446935.1 Sphingomonadaceae bacterium
GAATATGAATATTCCGACCGGAAATCTGCGGGCACCGAGGAAGCCTGAGCCGTGCCGAGGTCGCTGTCATCCCTGTTGAAGCAAAGATGGCGCGCGATTGCTTGGGCTTTGACGTTGCTGGTGCCTGTGCTCGATCTAGGCGTCGGTGAGGTTCTGACGGTTACGGGAAATGCAGCGCTGGCTGGATCGCTGCCGGGCAACGCCGCGCTCGTTGCACGATACAGCCTTCCCCGCGCAAACGCCGAAGACATGGAAACGGCATGCACAGACCTTGCGCGCCGCGCGCTGCGAGAGACGGTGGTCGTTCAGCCGGCGTTGTCATGCCTCGCCTTTGCGGCAGATACAAAGCGACCTGACCCCGGCCTTGCCGTTCTCGTCGATGGACTTGGCTGGCGGGATGAATTCACGCAGCGAGCGCTGTACAATCTGGCCCTGAGAACGCGTGATCTGGGCGAGGCAATGATCCATGCCGACGCGCTGCTTCGGCAAGGGCAGGATCAAGAGGCCCTCTCGCGTGCCATCATCATCGGGAGCCGCGATCCTGAATTGTTGCCATCCATGCGCCGCTTGTTTTCGTCACAAGATCGCTGGAGCGCGAGCTGGCTGAAGCGTCATGGTGCGGAACTGCCCGACGACGCGCTGCTAGAATTTGCAGCGGCGCAGGCAAAAAGCCCGTCCGGTTTGCCGCGCTCGGCTTTGGTCGAACTGCTCACCAAGCTGCTTTCGCAGTCTCGTTTCGCGGCGGCTCGGTCCCTGTGGGCTCAAGGCGGCGCGCCGAACTTCACCGGGGAGCAAGCCTGGCCTGACGGAGATAGCCTCATATTCGCGACGCCGTTCGATTGGAAGAACAGCGCTGATCTGGAGTACCAGACAAACCAGTCCCGAATGCTGGTCGCCAATCGGATCACGCCGAATGCGACGGCAAGCCGTCTTAGTTTGCTCGTCCCAGGAACTTATGCCGTACGCGTGTCTGGCGCGCCAGCGAGGCACGGCGGTTGGCGCTGGGATGTCGGATGCGGTTCCGAGCCGACGCCGGGGCAGCGTACGTTCGCCGCTGACAGCCAATTCGTGGTCCCACCGGGTTGCCCGCTCCAGTGGATTTCTGTCAGCGCAGTAAGCCCCGAGGCAGTGACGGATGCGCTGCCGCCGCTGCAAGTTGTGCCCCTCCCATGATCGGTGCCGCTCGTCTCGCGCCGACCGAAGCACGGCAGCTCAATATCGTCCATGTTACGGCGGACTATCCCGATGCGATTTGCGGCGACAAGACCGCCGCTATTAAGCGATGGGTCGAGTTGGTCGATGACCGTTTCAACCAACAGATCATCTCGCTCAACCGGATATCTCCGTCCTTCACCGGCTTGGCAGAGCTCCTCGTGCCGGGGCGCAACCCCGTCCGATCATGGGCCCAGCATGGCAATCTCGCGAGCGTGGAGTATGCAGCACCCGCGCGGGGTGTGCTGCATCAAACAATGCTTCTGCGCCTGGCAGATGTGCTGTCAGCCAAGCTTGAGCACTTGCCCCGGCCGGACTTGCTGGTTGCCCACAAGCTGACTGTTGAAGGCCTGGCCGTCGCCAAGGTCGCTCGCCGCCTTGGTGTGCCATATGCAGTCACGCTGCAAGGCGACAGCGATACGAAAATCATCATGGCCCGGCCAGACCTTGCGCGCCAATTTGGTAAGGTGCTCGCAGACGCGGCGGTCGTCTTTGCCATGGCTCCTTGGGGTCTCGACGAAGTCCAAAGGCGACTAAAGGTTTCTGTGCGGGATGCTGTCGTGCTGCCCTGCGCGGTTCTGGCCGATACGCCCGTGAGCCCAAGGCTTGTTGAAGGGGAATTCGCCAGCGCCTTTCACCTGAAGAACTATAGGAGAAAGAATTTCCCGAAGCTTTGCCAGGCCTTTGCCTTGGCGCATCGCCAGATGCCCGGCATCCGCCTTACCGTCTACGGGGGAGGATCGGTCGAGCTTCAGTCGAGAGTCGCCGGAATTTCCGAACAGTATCAGGCTATAACGTTGGCCGGACCTGTCCAGAACGGCGACTTGCCCGCGCGGTTCAATGGCTCGACCGGCTTCGTGATGCCCAGCTTGCGGGAAACCTTCGGAATGGTTTTCCTGGAGGCGCTTTTTGCGGGTTGTCCGGTTATTTACCCGGCGGGCCAAGCCATCCACGGCTACTTTGAAGCGAAATCCTTTGCCCTGCCTGTCGAGCGCAATGATACCGGATCGATTGCCGATGCCCTCCTCCAATGTGCGCGCGATCAACGGCACATAAAGGCGGCGCTGGCGGATTGGCAGCAATCTGGCGATGCCGCCCGCTTCCAACGGACCACCATCGGCACGACTTTCGCTGCAGGGCTTGTGCGCGCAGCAGCATCGTCCCCCAGCTACAAGCGCATCACTCATTCGTCTGTAGAGCATTCGGCATGAGTGTCGGGAAGAACACCGGATACAACCTCGTCGGCGCGATCCTGCCCATGATCCTCGGCCTGATCTCGGTACCGCTATACCTCAAGCTTATCGGTCCCGAACGGTACGGGATCCTGTCTCTGGCGTGGCTTATTCTTGGCTATTTCGGGGTGTTCGATCTCGGTCTCGGGCGTGCGGCAACGCAGCGGATTGCGGCGCTGAGGGACGCAAGCCCGGACGAGCGGGCCACCGCGTTCGGCACTGCGCTTACATGCAACATTCTGGTTGGTTTGATCGGCGCGGGCATCATCTGGCCCATTGCCAGCCTCGTCTTTGCCCGCAGCATCGCCATGTCGCCGGCCTTGCGCGCAGAGGCGGTTGCCAGCGCGCCTTTGCTGGCGCTTGCGCTTCCTGTCGCAACGGTGATGGGCGTGCTCAGCGGTGCATTGATGGGGCGCGAGAAGTTTCTTGCGACCAACCGAACGTCGGTCATCTCGACGACGCTGTTTCAACTCATGCCGATCATAGTCGCATGGTGGGTTGGGCCCAATCTCCGAGTGCTTCTTCTGGCGTCACTCGCGGCAAGACTGGTGGGCCTCGCCATGTTCTGGCGCCACTGCTGCGACGAATTCGGGCGACATGCGTGGCGTCGGTTTGATCGGCGGCAGATGTTCGAACTGCTCGGATTTGGCGGTTGGGTAACCGTTGGGGGTTTGTTCATCCCGTTGCTGGTCATGGCAGACCGCTTCATCATTGGCAGCCGCCTCGGCGCAGTGGCCGTCACCATCTATACCGTTCCCACCCAGATTACGTCGCGGCTCAGCCCGATCGCGGGGGCACTCTGCAACGCATTGTTCCCGCGTTTCGCCACTGCC
>CANFIV010000344.1 GCA_947446935.1 Sphingomonadaceae bacterium
ATCGCTGCGAGCGAGCCGGGCCAGCTTGAGGGACTCAAGGGCGCGGTGGCCCGCCATATCGACCGCTTTGCTTTCCGCGAAGCCCCGCTGACCTTCGCCTGGATCGACGACGCAGCCTGATTGCCAGCCTCCCCGTTGCCGCGTAGATCAAGATCGAATGGCAACGGGGGATATGGCCATGGGACTCAATGCCAAGCCAGCCACGCCCACACACCTCTGGATCGTCGGTGTGCTCAGCCTGCTGTGGAATCTCTTCGGCTGCTACGACTACCTGATGTCGGAGCTTTCGCCCGCCAGCTACTTCGCCAACATGGGCATGAACGCCGAAAGCGCCGCCTATATGGCCGAACTGCCCGCCTGGCTCATCGCGTTCTGGGCTTTCGGCGTGTGGGGTTCACTGGTCGGCTCGTTGCTTCTCCTCGCCCGCTCGCGCCATGCCGTGCTTGCTTTCACGGTCTCACTAATCGGGCTTGCCGTCAGCCAGCTTACGCAGGCCTTCGTGCTCCATCCGCCGCAGTCTGCGCCCGTGGGCCTCACACTCGTGATCTGGAGCGCGCTGGCCTTTTTCCTGATCTACGCGCGCAGCATGTCGGCGAAGGGCGTGCTGCGCTGAGCGCTGCAGTGCAGTGATTTCGGCGCAAAATGGCGAGCAAGCCCTGCGGCCACCCGCTCCGTCTTCGCCCCTTTGCGCAAAACAACTACTTCAGCGCTGCCTTCTGCCGGATGAGCCGCACGTATGTATCGGCCACTGCCTGGTTTATCGCGTCCCAGCTGAAATCCTGAGCGCGCACTTCGCCTGCCGCGCCGTGCTTGGCGCGGAGATCAGGGTTTACCAGATAGGCCCGCAGCGCCTCGGCAAAGTGGTGAATTGCCCCCGGCGTGATCAGGCGGCCAGAGACATTGTCGTCTACCAGACTCTGGCTCCCCGTGGCCGCCGCCGCCACCACCGGCACGGCGCAGGCCATCGCCTCCAGCGTCACATTGCCGAACGTCTCGGTGACCGAGGGATTGAACAATACGTCCATCGCCGCCACCGCGCGGCCCAGATCCTTGCCGCCCTGAAAGCCGGTGAACACCGCATTGGGCAGCCTTGCCGCAAACCATGCGCGCGCGGGCCCCTCGCCGATCACCATCACCCGGTGCGGCGTGTCCCGGCGCACCAGTTGGTCGATCGTGTCCGAAAACACGTCGAGCCCCTTTTCCATCACCAGCCGGCCAAGGAAGCCGATCACGACCTCATTGTCAGCAATGCCAAGGCTGCGTCGCCATTCCAGATCGCGCCGCCCGGGATTGAAGATCGTGCGATCTACCCCGCGTGACCAGAGTGAGATGTCATAGTTCATCCGCTCCTCGCGCAGCACTTGCGCCATCGATTCAGACGGCGCGACCAGCGCGTCACAGCGGCGGTAGAACCGGCGCAACAGCGCGGTCAGCAGCGGCTCGATCCACGCCAGGTTGTAATAGCGCGGATATGTATCGAAGCGCGTGTGCACGCTGCCCAGCACGGGCAGCCGCCGGGCCCGCGCCCAACTCACGGCGCGGTGGGCGGCAAAATCGGGCGATGATACGTGGACGACATTGGGCTGGAACGCCTTGAGATCGGCGCGCGCCTTGGCTCCCAGCAGCATCGGAATGCGATATTCACCGCGGCCCGGCACCGGTACGGATGGCAGGCCGATCAGCTTGCCCATTGAAGGAAATGCCGGATTCTTGACCTTGGGTGCAAACACATGGACTTGCGCGCCCTGCCGCTGGAGATAGCCCACCAATCGGTTCAGCGCCTGGTTCGCTCCGTCGCGCACATAGTTGTAATTCCCGCTGAACAGCGCGACGCGCAGGCCTTTCAGCGGTGCGTCCTGCGCCCCGGTTGCGGCGGTGTCAGTCATGTCGGTGGATCCCATACCCCGCGCCCATAGGGCTTTTTCCAGTCCTGGGAAAGTCGCACCGGTCGCCTCGTCGCAAGGTGGCGGGAAGGCGACCGGGGCGGCCGGGGTATCGGATGGAGATGGTCGCGGCTGGACCCGAGTTTACCAGCCGCGCCAGCCCCGCCGATGCTCCCAACGCTCATGCTCGCGCCACTGCCGTTCGCGGTAGTAGTGGTCGTCATAGCCGCGATAGGCCGGGTAGCTGCGGTAAACCGGATAGGCTGGGTAGCCATAAGCGCGGTATTGCGGATAGCCGCGGTTGTAGTACCCGCCGCGATAGCCGCCCTCATAATAGCCGCGGTCGTCATCGTCGCTTGAAGCAATCGCCGCACCGATGGCCAGGCCGATTACACCAGCGCCGATGGCGATGGCGGCATCGTCGCCCCCGCCGCGCCGGTCATGGGCCGAGGCGGGGGCCGCGAAGGCGAGGCTGGCCGAGGCCAACGCCGCTGCAAGGAGTGCTGTGCTGGATACCGTCATGGAGGGTCTCCTGTACTGTTCGTCCCTGTCCCGTTTGATATCGCAGCCAGTTCGGTTGCGCGGGTGGGAATTGGTTTTTGGATCATGCGCCCGGCGGCTGAACCGGTGATGAAGCCGCCGGGCCTTTGCGATCAGTTGCCGTGCCGGTCGCCGTCCTGATAGCCGTCCTGGTCCTCACGGTACCCACGGCGCTCGTAGTAACCGTCGTTCCCCTGCGGATATCCGTCGCGGCTGTAGCCCTGCTGGTATCCGCCGCGATAGCGCTGGTCGTACTGGTCGTGGTACTGGCCCTGATAGCCGTTGTTGTAGACTTGCCCGTTCCAGCTCGGCTGCCCGCGATAGCGCCCATCATAGCGGCGGTCGTTGTAATCGCGGTTGTGATGGTTGCCGCTCGAAGCGATGATAGCTCCCAGCGCCAGCCCGATGATCCCGCCGGCAATCGCCGCGCCCGCCGTGTCGCCGCCGCGGTCGCGGTGGCCATAGCTGCGGTAAGGGTCCGCCAGCGCCGGAGTCGCGCTGGCCAGCGCGGAAGCAGCAAGAGCAAGGGCAAGCGTGGCCTTTTTCGCAAAAGTGACCATGTGTCGTCTCCTGGGCGGAGGAAGGCGGATCGGATAATCCCGCCGCGATTCGTCGCCGTCGAAGGTTGGTTTAGGCCTTGCTGGCTGAATGCGTGCAGCACGGCGCTTGCAGGGTCCGTTCAGGTTTGTAAGTTCTTTGCTGAACGATGCAGCGGGGTGCCACACCGTGGCGACCTAGCGCTTGTGAACATGGTGCAAGCCTCTAAAGGTTCTGACCGAACCCCGGGGGGCAGGTCGCATAACATGCGCTTTTCCAAAGATCGACGGACCGTACTGCGCGCCGCCGCACTC
>CANFIV010000345.1 GCA_947446935.1 Sphingomonadaceae bacterium
AACCCGGCGGCCTGCACGCGCCAGAAGTTGCGGCCATTGACCGTCACTTGCGTGATTTGGCTGCGATAGCTGCCGAGCCTCGGATGACGCGCGGCAAAGTGGCGCCAGGCGCGCTGGGCACCGACGGCGGACGAGAATGCGCCAAGTTGGACGAGATGGGTACCATGCGAGACCATAGCGGGGACGGCCTGCACAACCGGTTTCGAAACCGTGCGCAGCGCGCTGGCGGCGGGCACTTGTGCACTGGCCCGTGCGGTGGAAGGCGGAAGATCGATCGCGGCAAGCTGTGCCTTGGCTGGCACCGAAGAGGCATCGGCCAGTGATGGCTGCGGCGCGGCGGCAACTGCCAGCTTCTCCGAAGCGACCGGAAGCGCGGCCACAGCAGCCTTGGCCAGAGCCGAGCCGTCGGTATCGGTTGCCTTGTCAGCCGCCGAGTCAGCGCTTTGTTCAGTCGCCTTGGCAGCGGCTTCATCCGCGAGCTTCGAAGCCTCCGGGAAATTTGCAAGCGCCAGCGCAGTGGGTTGGCCGCCATCGGCGCGCAATGGCGCGCCGATCAGGCTGGCAACCCGGCGGCGGGTGTCTTCGGGACTGGCCATCGCGGCCCAGCCCTGAAGGCGTTCGTTCACCTTGTCCGCCGGCACATCCTGTTGTGTCATCAGCTTGGCTTCGCGCCAGCTGCCATCAAGCGCATAGGCATACGCCAGGTTCTGGCGCACCTTGGGGGTGTTTTCACCGTGGCGCAGCGCGTCAGTCAGCGCGGCGATGCCCGTCTGGGTCTGCCCCGCCATGGCCATGGCAAGGCCATAGTCCGAAGCCGGGATCGCATCGCGGTACGTGTTCAGCGTATCGGCAGCATCGGCGGTGCGACCCAGCGCAATATTGGCAAGCGCCAGACTGAGCGCGGCCCTGCCGCTGTCCTCGCCAAGCTGCATCGACTCATCATAGGCTTGCCGCGCAGCTTCGAACCGACCGGCGCGCAGATAGGCCGTGCCGAGCAACGTCCGGTAGGCCGCGTTGCGCGGATCTGCGAGCACCGCCTGCTCGGCCAGCGCGATCGCCTTTTCCGGGCTGCCCTTGCCGAGCGCACTCTGCGCGTTTTCCGCAATCTTGGCAGGGTGCGGCCCGCCCGCTGCACAACCGGCCAACAGCCCGGCGGCAAGTGCGCTCGTGACGCAGAAACGGGCGATACGCCGGAAGGTGGGCTTGTCGTGGGAGAGGGTCGTCATGGTTTGATGTCCCAGAAAAAATCGGTTCAGGAATGCCGCGCGCGGCGGGCCAGATCATCAAGACCCGGCTTCGTTTCGAGGAAATGATCGAGCGCTTCGATCACGAGATGTTGGGCGCTGCGGTTTTCAATCGTGCAGGCCAGTCGCAGCCGCAGATGCCGTTCGGCATCGAGCCGAAGCGTGAAAGCCGCCTTGCGCCCTTCCTTCAGCGCCGAACCGCGCTGACGGCGTGCTGGGGACTTCGCAGCCTCGGCAGCGGTGCACATGGCGGAATCAAGCGATTCGATACGGCGCAGTACTTCGGGCTGCGCGGGAGCAGGCAGCGGATCCGCTGCAATCGCAACAACATCGGCCCCAGCCGGGATCGCTTCCTCGCCCATATCATTCCAGCCGAGATCTTCCTCGGCAGCGGGCCCAAAGTCCTGAACATCAGGCGCGAAGGTGAGCGTGTCAGCCGGATAGCCCATGCGGCGCTTGTCTTCATAAGTCAGCGGGATGAATTGCGGACGCATGGCCGGACGCGCACCGCCCTTGCGGGCAAGCAGGCTTGGGCTGAGCGAAGCGAAAGGCTTGGGTTCGGTCATGGTGATCGTGCCCTCGCTTACGAACCGATACCGCGGCGGCCGAAGCTGCACGCGGGTCGGGCCACGCCCTGCATGGACGACGCCGAGGCCGAGGGCTGCGGAACGGCGAACACGGTGCGGCGGAAGTTCTTTTCCAGCCGCTCCGAAACATACGTCCACAGCGCAGCGACTTCGGCAGCTGACTTGCCCTTGGGATCAACTTCCATGACCGTACGCCCGTCGATCATCGATGCGGCGAAATCGGTGCGGTGGTGGAGCGTGATCGGAGCAACCGTGCCGTGCTGCGAGAGCGCGACGGCGGCTTCCGATGTGATCCGCGCTTTAGGCGTGGCAGCGTTGACGACAAAAATCAGCGGCTTGCCCGCCCGCTCGCACAGGTCGACTGTCGCACCAACCGCACGCAGGTCGTGCGGGCTCGGGCGAGTTGGGACCACGATCAGTTCAGCGACTGAGATCACCGACTGGATCGCCATGGTAATCGCTGGCGGGGTATCGATCACCGCAAGCTTGAAGCCCTGTTGGCGCAGAACCGCCAGATCGCTGGCAAGCCGCGCCACCGTGGTTTGGGCAAAAGCGGGGAATTCCGCCTCGCGTTCATTCCACCAATCCGAGAGCGAACCTTGCGGGTCGATATCGATCAGCACGACCGGTCCGGCACCGGCGCGCTGCGCCTGAACGGCGAGGTGGCCAGACAAGGTCGTCTTGCCGGACCCCCCCTTCTGTGATGCCAAAGCCAATACGCGCACGATACCCCCCACCGTTGGGAAACACTAAAAGACTGAACGGTCTCTTGTTGGGGGATCGCAGAAGACCCTCAAATTTCGGTTAAGATTGGTCCGCATCCAAACTCATTTTTGGCCCTATTGACCAGGAAAAGCCCCGCTAAGACTTTGTCTGATATAGATTAACCATACCGTTCGTTCGGAGCGCTTGAAAATACAGGTCGAACCCGGCCATACCGGTCCCCGCGCGGCAGGCCGCCGTGCGGCATTGTTAACCGGGTTTTCCGGCTGACGGACACGACAGGAGATTCGACCGGCTATGCGCGGACTTGTGCTCTTGGCGGCCGCTACGCTCGGCGCGACCGGTGCGACCTTGCCCTTTGCCGCCCTAGCTTTGGGCCAGAGCAAGCCCGCCGTTCAGGCCGCTGACCAATCGGCTCAACAATCCGCTGAGACCTCTGCGCAAGTGCGCGCAGGTGTCGATGCCTGGACCGCAGGGAACTACGAAGCCGCGATCAAAGCTTGGCAGGACCCGGCGGCCAAGGGTGATGCCGATGCGCTTTTCAATCTTGGCCAAGCCTACAAATTGGGCCGGGGCGTACCGCAGGACAACACAAAGGCCGAGGCGATGTATGGCAAGGCGGCCAAGCTCGGGCATGTGCGCGCAGCGGACAACTACGGGATCATCCTGTTCCAGACGAACCGCCAACAAGCCGCAATGCCATGGCTCCAGTCCGCC
>CANFIV010000346.1 GCA_947446935.1 Sphingomonadaceae bacterium
GCTGAGCGGCCTCGTCCGCGTCCGCCAGCAAGAACCCGTTTCCTGAAACCTCACCCGCCGGAGCATCATCCCTTCGGCGGGCATTTACTTTGCGCAAAGCGCGGCCCAGCACGGCCTCCAGCACGCGCACCGCCTGATCGCGCCAGGTCCAGTGCGCGGCGTGGAGCTGCCCGCGCGCCGCTAGTAGCGCTGGATCAGAGAGCACGCGCCGCACCGCCGCTGCCATGTCGTTCACATCATGCGGGTCGCAATAGATCGCCGCCGTACCGCAGCGCTCGGTCATCGCCGGAATGGCCGAAACCACCACCGGGCAGCCGAAATGCATGGCTTCCACAGGCGGTAGCGGGCTTGCCTCATAGAACGAGGGGAAGAGCAGGCACCCTGCATTGCGATAGAGCTCGCCCAGCGCGTCAAGCTCGGTCACCGGCCCGGTAAAGCGCACCAGATGCGCCACGTCGGGGGGAATATTCCCGGCAATCGGTGCGAGGATTTCGCTTCCGCCACCCACGATCAGTGTCCGCAATCCGTCCTCACGCGCCAGCCGTACCGCCACTGCCAGCACCCCGTGGATGTTCTTGCGCCGCGAAAGCGAGCCCACATAGAGCATGTATCCCGGCGCAGGCGCTTCGCGGTGTGGATCGGCATCACCGGCGTCCGCTTGCGCCAGCCCATGCCCCGGCCCCCACCCCGGCGCACGGCCCCAGCCGCCATTCTGTGCCACGCGGATCCGCCCGCGCGCCTCTGGCCGCAGCGCCGCCAGCATCGCCTTCTCCCGCTCCGAAACGGTGAGGATCGTCGCGGCGCGGCGGAGGAGCGAGGGCAGCATGATCCGGTGGCCAAGCCGGTAAGGCAGGCGGTAGGCCCCGGGAAACTGGCGGTAGGACAGATCGTGGATCATCACCGTCACGCCCGCGCCGGAATGAAGCGCGGCCAGCGGCGCGGTGTTGCCAAGGCACAGCAGATGCCCGCCGCGCACCCGGCGCGGCAGCACCAGTTGCTCCCACGCATGCCCGCCGAGCCGTCCGCTCCACCGGGATGCCGCATGTTCGACCGTGGTCACCGACAGCGCGAGGTCGTCAACTTGCGCGTCAGGCTCGCATACCAGCCGCAAGGCGATGGGTAAGCCCTCGTCCCTTACCAACCGGTCGAGCGCGCGGGTCAGTTCGCGGGCAACGCGCTGCACGCCCGTCACCGGCTGCATCAGGAAGCGGCCATTGATGACGATTTCGGGATAGCTGGAACGGGGTTGGTTCATGCGCGGGCCGGACTCCTGCGGTTGGCACTGCGCAGGTCTAGCACCACGCGCTCGATCCGCGCGGGCTAACGGGTCGGGTTCGGAGACAACCTTCGTGGGCGGGGGCGCGCGGCGCGGCTAAAGCGAATGTGCCGCTCGCTGGGTGCGGCGGGGATCATCGGGGGCACTCGGTCCATGCTGCGTATCTATATCGCCATCGCCACGGTCGGCCGGCCGGCATTGCTGCGAGAGATTGTCGATCTCGTCGCCCAGCAGACGCGCCCGCCAGACGGCGTGATGATCGTCGCTCCTTCGGCTGACGATTTCGGCACGGCGGGCGAAAGCGCCGTGCGGCCCGAACTTGTGCTCTCGCCCAAGGGCAGTTGCCGCCAGCGCAACCGCGCGCTCGATCTGCTGGAAGGCCGGGCGGATGTGGTTCTCTTTCTCGACGACGATTTCGTCATGGCACCCGATTACCTCGCGGCGGTCGAAAGCTTGTTTGCCTCCGATCCAGGGGTAGCTGGAATTACGGGGTTCCTCGTTGCAGACGGGGTGCGCCGCGGCGGCTTCACACCCGCCCAGGCGCTCGATCTCATCGCCCGCGATGCTGCTGCGCTCGATCCCGCGATCAGCCCCCGCACCGCACTCTATGGTTGCAACATGGCGCTGCGCATGGCGCATATGTCCGGCCTCCGTTTTGATGAAGCGCTGCCGCTGTATGGGTGGCAGGAAGATATCGATATCACGATGCAGTTGGGCCGCCGCGGCCGGCTCATTTCCTCGGGTCTTGTCACCGGGGTTCATCTCGGGGTGCGCGGCGGGCGGACTTCGGGGCGGCGTCTCGGCTATTCGCAAGTCGCCAATCTCGTCTACCTGCTGCGCAAGGGCACGATCCCGCCGTGGCTTGCGCGGCGCTTGTTCTGGCGCAATCTCGCCGCCAACCTGCTGCGTGCGCCCTTTCCCGAACCGCATATCGATCGCGCCGGTCGCCTTGCCGGAAACGTGCGCGCGCTTGCCGCTCTCGCGCTCGGGCGGATCGATCCGCGCAAGATCGAGCGAATGTAAGGCGCGTGCGGCGCGTCATCTTCAACGGGAAATTCCGCGCCGGGGGGCTGAACGGCGTCCACCGCGTCGCCGCGCGCCTCATCGCCGAAGTGGATGATCTGCTGGCCGGCGCGCCCGCGCCCGATGATCCGCCCTGCGTGCTGATCGTGCCGAAGGGCTGCGCCGGGGGGCGGCCGCTCGCGGCCATCCAGCTGATCGAGGATGATCGCCCGGCCAGCCAGGCCTGGGAACAGCTGCGCCTGCCCCGGCTCGCGGCGGGCGGCCTCCTCGTCAATCTCGCCAATCTTGCACCGCTCGCCCACCGTCCCAAGCTTACCCTGCTGCACGATGCGCAGTTCCTCCGGGCCGATAGCTCCTATCCCTGGCGGCAGCGCATGGGATACCGCCTGCTCACGCCGCTGATGGCTCGGTCCAGCGCGCAAGTGCTCACGGTTTCCGCCTTCTCGGCCGATGAACTCGCGCGGGGCGGCATCACCGGCGGGGCGGGGGCGGGCGTGCTGCACAACGGCGCGGACCATATCCTTGAAACCCCGGCCGATAGCGAAGCGCTGGCCCGCCTCGGCCTCACGCCGCACAGCTATGTGCTGATGTTCGGCAGCCCCAAGGCCTACAAGAACAACGCTGTCGTTTTCG
The DNA here is from genome assembly GCA_947446935.1 of Sphingomonadaceae bacterium. Lineage (GTDB taxonomy): Bacteria > Pseudomonadota > Alphaproteobacteria > Sphingomonadales > Sphingomonadaceae > Novosphingobium. Next base: position 2,933 of record CANFIV010000346.1, read on the forward strand.
CCGCGCTTGCCAATGGCGCGTGCGCTCCCTTGCGCCTCGTCGTCATCGGCCCCCCGCGCACCGTGCTCGAAGCCGCCGGCCTTACCCCTCCGGCCGATACGGTGTTTGCCGGCAGTTGCGATGATGCGGCCCTGCGCGCGCTCTACGAAGGGGCGGAGGCGCTGCTGTTCCCCTCGCGCACCGAAGGTTTCGGCCTTCCGCCGGTCGAGGCCATGCTGTGCGGCTGCCCGGTGATTGCCGCTCCCTGCGGCGCGGTGCCCGAAATCTGCGGGGAGGCCGCCCGCTACGCCGATCCAGACGATCCTGCGGCGTGGCGCGCCGCGCTTGCCAGCCTCC
>CANFIV010000347.1 GCA_947446935.1 Sphingomonadaceae bacterium
CAGCGTCCGCGCGACGGCAGCGCAAGTTTCGCGGCTCACTAGCGCATTGAGCCTCTGCGAGAGCTTGCCCTCGGCGGCATCGCTGCCCTCATGGAGCCATTCGGCGATGGCGAGCCCCAGCACCCGATCACCCAGGAATTCGAGCCGCTGATAATCGCGACCCTCGCCCATCGAGCCGTGGGTCAGGGCATCATGCCACAGCTCAGGGCGAGAAGGGGGCGCCCCTGTCAGCGCGGCGATAAAGCCGGCGGTATCCTCCGGGAGAACGGGGCTCAGAACGTGCCCCCGATGCGGTCGTAGCGGGCTGCGGTGAACCAGGTCCACGGCAGGAACCAGTTGGCCGAACCGTCAGTCGACCACATGATGATCGTCGCGCGGCCGACAAGATTGTCCTGCGGTACCAGCCCGATGCCGCCGCCCTCGACCGCCGGGAAGCGGCTGTCCATCGAGTTGTCGCGGTTGTCGCCCATCATGAACAGCTTGCCTGCCGGCACAATGACCGGCGGCGTGTTGTCGGCATCTACGCCCCACGGGTTGAGCGTCGAAGCCGCGCCGAAGTCGAGCACGTCATAGCTTTTGCCTTCGGGCAGCGTCTCGCGGAACCGCGGGTATTTGCACACCGGATTGCCTTTGGCATCGACGCTTTCGAAATCCGGACGCGCGCAATTCGTGTTCGCCGAAATCGGGATAACAAAATCGGCGATCTTCACCTTGGGTACCGGCACACCGTTGAGGTGCAACTGGCCGCCGATGACCTGCACCGTATCGCCCGGCAGGCCGATCACCCGCTTGATATAGTCCACATCGTTGCCCGGCGGGGCCTTGAAGATCACAACATCGCCGCGCTTGGGCTGGCCGGCGAATATCCGGTTCGGCAGCAAGGGCACGCTGAACGGCAGCGAATAGGACGAAAAGCCGAAGGGCCACTTTGCCGCGAGCAAGTAGTCGCCGTTCTCGAGCCGGGGCAACATCGATTCCGATGGGATGTTGAACGGCGAGAACACGAAGCTGCGGAAGAATGCCACGATCAGCACCAGCTTGATCAGGAACACGGGGAAGCTGTCTTCCTTGCGCTCCTTCTTTTTGGGCTTTGCGCCATCAGCGCCTGCGGCGAGCGGCGTATGCAGCAGCGGATCGGGGGCGATCGCCGCGTCCTGCGGGGTGTTTTCAGGCGTATCGGTCATCGTCGCGGTCATGTGGAGGGGCCTCGCATCCGTCAAGCGCAGACTGCATGATCTAGCCTGTGCAAACGAATTTAGCTGCGACATTGGTCGGCCATCCCTTGCACTTGGTCGAACGGGCAGGGTACCGGGTGCAAACCAGAGGAGACGAGACGATGGCCTCAATCGATACGAGTGCGCTTTGGGCTGCGCTCGAAAACCTGCCGCAGCCCGGGCTCGCCGAGCTCTTCGGCGATCCTGCGCGCATGGACCGCTATGCCAGCGTGCTCGATCTCCCCGGCGGGCCCGTTCGCTTCGACTGGTCGAAAACCCACCTGTCTGCCGATGTAGAGGCTGTGCTGGGCCGGATCGCCGATGAGGTCGATCTTACCGGTCGCCGCCAAGCGCTCTTCGCCGGGGAAATGATCAACAATACCGAAGGCCGCGCCGCCACGCATTGCGCCGAGCGCGGCGTCGGCAATCCCGCAGCGGCCGAGGAAGCCGCCCTGTTCCACGATCGGATGCGCGGGCTTGTCGAAGCTATCCACGAGGGTCTGCTGGGCGAGGTCAAGAGCCTGATCCACATCGGCATCGGCGGTTCCGCTCTGGGCCCGGCACTCGCGATCGACGCGCTGGCGCGCGAGGATGCGCGCGTTGCGGTCCACATCGTCTCGAATATTGATGGTGCCGCGCTCGCTGCTGCCGTGAAGCAGTGCGATCCTGCCACCACTCTGATCGCGGTCGCTTCGAAGACTTTCACCACAACCGAAACGCTTGTGAACGCGCTCAGCGCGCTTGAATGGCTGCGTGAAGGCGGGGTGGAAGACCCCTATGGCCGCGTCGTCGCGCTCACCGCCGCGCCGGACAAGGCCGTGGCCTGGGGTGTGGACGAGACCCGCGTGCTGCCTTTCGCCGAAACTGTCGGCGGGCGGTACTCGCTGTGGTCGTCAATCGGCTTCCCCATTGCGCTCGCGCTGGGCTGGGACGGGTTTGCTGCGTTTCTCGAAGGCGCGGCCGCCATCGACCGCCATTTCATCGAGGCGCCCACAGCCGAAAACGTGGTGATCCGCGCGGCTTTCGCCGACTTGTACTACACGCAGGCCCGCGGTTGCGCGAGCCGAGCGGTTTTCGCCTACGACGAGCGCCTGCGCCTTCTGCCGTCCTATCTCCAGCAGCTTGAGATGGAATCGAACGGCAAGCGCGTGACCGCTGATGGCACGCCGCTCGCCCGGCCCAGCGCGCCGGTCACCTGGGGCGGGGTCGGCACCGACGCCCAGCACGCGGTTTTCCAGCTGCTTCACCAGGGTACGCACCTGATTCCGGTTGATTTTTTCGCTGTCAGCATACCGGGGCACGATTTCGATCCGGCGCATCACCGCATTCTTCTCGCCAACTGCTTCGCGCAAGGCGCAGCGTTGATGTCGGGCAAGGCGGGCGGTGACAATATGGCGCGCGATTACCCGGGCGACCGGCCTTCCGCGACGATCCTGTGCGATGAACTCGGCGCCGCCACGCTTGGCAGCCTGATCGCATTCCACGAGCACCGCACGTTCGTTTCGGCGATGATGCTGGGGATCAATCCGTTCGATCAGTTCGGCGTCGAACTCGGCAAGGCGATGGCCAAGGCGATGGACAGCGAAGGCGGAGACCGCTTCGATGCATCGACCGAAGCGCTGCTCGCCGCCGCCGGGATAGACCGTTAGGGTACGGCGCTGGCAGACGCTTCCGGCTGCGCGGGGTTGGCGTTGTTGAACCGCACCGCCCCGGTGATCCAGACCACTGACAACAGCCCGATCGCCAGCACTGTGCCGATGATCAGAACGGTGCTGAGTGTCCGGTCCTTGTCGCCGCCGCTGGCTTCTTCGGTATCAAGATGCACTTCGTCGCCGTCGCGTTCCATGGGATGTTCTCCGGGCGCGGCCTTGGGCAGCCGACTGTACTCATAAAGTCCGAGCACCCGCCAAAGTTCCGAGGTTCTGCACGTCGGGCAGCGAAACCATAGCGAAATGGCATTGTCGCGCGGGGGCGCCATCCCCCATAGGGGCGGCACGAAACAGGAGCAGGCCATGACCGACGCCCAGAACGACCTCGCGTACGACTACGACC
>CANFIV010000348.1 GCA_947446935.1 Sphingomonadaceae bacterium
AAAGTTGGTGCGCTTGACCACCACAAGGAGGGACCATGGCCAGCGGCGCTCAGCTTTCCGTCACCGACCAGCGGCTATCAAACCGCCATCCGGTAGACTTGCCGATCATCGGCGAACATCGCCGGCTGGGCGACGTGATGCTCCATGTCATCAATCTGTCGACCACTGGCTTCATGGCGCGCGGAGACGTCGTCCTGCAGCGGGGTGAACGTATCACCATTCGCCTTCAGCACATTGGTCGGATCGAGGCATTTCTCGTCTGGAACGACGGCAACCGCGCCGGATTCCAGTTCGAGCGGATCCTTCGGGGTGACGACTTCCTTCTGATGATCAAAGCATTGCAACCCAACCCACGTCTCCAGCGCGCCCGCTGAACGGACCTTCCAGCGCAAGTCTGCGTCCATCGGTCTCTTGGCGCGGATTTGATATTGATATATTATATCATGACGCTTAAGCGGCCCCCGAGAGTCCTTTTCGGGTGCCAACAATGTTCATGCCATCGATTGCAACCGGCTGCGCGCTCGGCGCGCTGATCCTTGGCGTATCGAACCCAGCATTTGCCGCCACTGCCCCTGCCGCCGCTCTGGCTGCACAGAATGCCGGGAGCGCCACGCCGGCCCAACCGGGCCAGGTCGATACCGCCCAGCCCGATGATGCAGGCCATCCCCCCATCGTCGTTACCGGTCGCCTGATCTCGGGCGACCGCGACGCCATTGTCGCGCCCGTGGTCATCAGCGGCGAGGATCTGGCACGCAAGGCATCGGCCCAGATCGGCACCGTACTCGCCCATCTACCCGGCGTTTCGACCAGCGGCTTCGCGCCCGGCGCCTCGCGCCCTGTGCTGCGCGGATTCGATGGACCGCGCGTACAGGTCCTCACCGACGGGCTCGGCTCGCTCGATGCCTCCTCGGTCTCGGCCGACCACGGCGTCGCTATCGACACGCTCAATGTCGAGCAGATCGACGTGCTGCACGGGCCCGAAGTGCTGCTTTACGCCGCCGATCCGGCGGGCGGAGCAGTCAATGCGCTTGATCGCCGTATCCCGCGCCGGGTCCCAGACAAACCGGTCTCGGTGAACGCGCTCGCGGCGTATGGCACGGCTGCGGATGCGGTGAACCTGGGCGGCGCGGTCGATGTGGCGCTCGCGCCCCGGCTCGCGGCGCATTTCGATGCTTCCTACAACCATTCCGGCAACCTGCGCATCGGCGGCAATGTCCTCTCCGATCCGCTGCGCGCCCAAACGTTGGCAGAAGCCGGTACGCTTGCGGCGGACGGCGATGCGGCGGGCGGTGCAAATCTGATGGCGGCAGCTGATGCGCGCGGCAGGCTCGCAAACTCCTGGGCCCGGGGCACCACGTTCGGCGGTGGCCTTGCCTTCATCGACAGCGGTGGCACGCTGGGTCTCTCGGTCGAGCGGCTGACCAGCGACTATGGCATTCCCCCGCGCCCTTCGGCGGAAGCGCCTTCTCCGGTTTCGCTGTCTTTGCGCCAGACGCGCTATGACTTGCGCGGCGGGCTGAACCTCACCGGGTTCTTCGAACGGCTCGATGCGCGCGCTGCCTATGGCGACTACACCCATGCCGAGCTCGACGCCGGTGTGCCCGCAACGCGATTCTACAACTCGGCGATCGAATCGCGCCTCGTGCTCGTGCAGGCCCGCCATGGCGGTTGGCGCGGAGAGAGCGGCGTACAGTTCGGCACCGGCAATTTCCGCATTGTGGGCGAGCCGCTCCTGCCCAATTCGGTAACCCAAAAAATCGCGGGGTTCACGCGCCAGCAAGTGACGCTGGGCCCGGTCGATTTGGAAGGCAGCGCGCGGCTCGAACATGTCAACATCCAGCCCAAGCCGGGCCCGCGCCGCAGCTTCAATCTGTTCGCCGCGGGTGCGGGCCTTGCCTGGCACCCGGTGGAAAGCGTCACGCTCAGTCTCTCGGCCACGCATGGCGAGCGCGCGCCGAGCGCGGAAGAACTGTTCATCGACGGTTTGCACGACGCCACCCAGTCCTACGAGCGCGGCAACCCCGCCTTTGTGGTGGAGCGCAGCAACACGCTCGAAGCCGGGGTGCGCTATCATGGCGACCGGATCGCGGGGGCATTGACGGTCTATGCCACCGATTTTCAGCACTTCATCGCGCCGGTGCCCACGGGTACGCGGCTGGAGGGCGCGCCGGTCTACCAGTTCCTGCATTTGCCCGCGAAGTTCCGCGGGCTCGAGGCGGAAGGTTCTTGGAAGGCGCTGAAGTGGGACAATGGCAGCGCCGTCTCGTTCGAAGGCGCTATCGACTATGTCCATGCCCAGCTTACCGGCGTGGGGCCTGCACCGCACATTCCGCCCCTGCGGGTGCGCGGCGGGATCACGTTCGAATCGGATCGACTCGGCGCGAACGTGGAGACCATCCTCAATGCGCGGCAAAACCGCATCGCGACCAACGAAAACCCGGTGGAAGCCTTCACCCTGCTGAATGCCAGCCTGACCTGGCGACCGCGCGGAAAGGACGGGGCGCTGGCATTTATCCTCTCGGGCGACAATCTGCTCAATGCTTCGGGCCGGCTCGCCACATCCGAAACGCGCGACTTCGTGCCCATCTCCGGGCGTGACGTGCGGCTGACAGCCACGCTGAAGATTTAATCTGCAGGTTAGTTTTGCTTGCTTGGCAAGCGCGCGCCGCACTGCCATTCCCGGCCGCGTGACCGATTTGCAAGACGAACCCCAATCGCCGCTGGCGATTCCGGACTACCGCCGATTCTGGCTGGCGCGGTTCCTTTCGGTCTTCGCGACGACGGGCATGGTCGTGGTGCTGGGCTATCAGCTCTATGATGTCGCGCGCGGCCAATATGGCATGAGCATCGGCGCGGCGGCATTCCAGCTCGGGCTGCTGGGCCTCGCGCAGTTCCTGCCTGTGCTGCTGCTCACCCCAGTCGCGGGGCTCGTCGCAGACCGCTTTGACCGCAGACTGGTGAGCGGCCTTGCCATCATGATCGACATGACCGTGGCGCTCGTGCTTGCGCTGGCGACTTGGCATGGTCACCTCAATCTTCCGCTGCTGTTTGGGCTTGGCGCGCTGCACGGCACCGCACGGGTGTTCATTGGCCCCGCGATGTCCTCCATTGCGCCCAATATTGTGCCGGTGCGGTTGCTGCCGCGCGCGGTGGCGATCAATTCGATGGCGTGGCAGACCGGTTCGGTCGGCGGCCCCGCGATTGCGGGCCTGCTTTTCGCGCAGATGCCGACGCTGCCCTACTGGATGGCGGTTGCGATGTTGGCG
>CANFIV010000349.1 GCA_947446935.1 Sphingomonadaceae bacterium
CGAGCCGAACGACTTCGAGCATCTGCCCCCGCAGGAACAGGATTGCGACCGCGCTCGACAGGACCTGCAGCACGAACACGGCCGTCACCAGCCGCAGCATGGTTGGCGAAAGTCCGCGGCGGGGCCAGCGCGGGGTCAGCCGCATTATCAGTCTGCCGCCAGCCGGTAGCCCGCGCCGCGTACCGTGTGGAACAGGGCGTGCTCCTCTCCATCATCGATCTTGCGGCGCAGGCGGCTGATGTGGACGTCGATCACATTGGTGCCGGGATCGAAATGATAGTCCCACACCGCCTCAAGCAGCATTGTGCGGGTGACAACCTCACCGGCGTGCAGCAGGAGATATTCAAGCAGTCGGAACTCGCGCGGTTGGACCGCGATCTTGCGCGTGCCGCGCCGCACCTGCCGAGTCAGCCGGTCCAGCTCCAGATCGGCACAGCGCAACGTCGTCTCCTGCGCCTTCTGCACGCCACCGGCCGCACGGCGCAGCAGGGCGTGGACCCGGGCGAGAAGTTCGCCGAAGGAAAAGGGCTTGGTGAGATAATCATCAGCCCCGGCGGTGAGCCCGGCGATGCGGTCATCGGTGCTGCCAAGCGCAGACAGCAGGATCACCGGCGTCGCAACCTCGGCAGCCCGCAGCGCTTTGAGCAGCGCCAATCCGTCCATACCCGGCAGCATGCGATCAAGCACGACCAGATCGAACTGGCTGTCGGTGGCCAGAAACAAGCCGTCGCGGCCATTGTCCGCAAGATCGACGGTAAAGCCTTCCTCGCCCAGGCCCGAGGCGATATAATCGGCAATCTGGGGATCATCCTCGACAAGCAGAATGCGTCCGGCCACTGGTCTATCCCATGATATGGTTGCGAAAGGCCGCCTGGCACGGCATCAGCCTGCCAGACAGGGAAAACACCATGGTCGCGCCTCGGCCAGCCCGCAAGGGGTTTGGACCAGCCGCGAGACAGCCCCGAAACACGGCGATTCGCCCTAGATGAACCGAGACTTTACAAGCCCGAATTGCAGTTGAAATTTTCCGCTAAGGCACGGCGCAAAATCGGGTTAAGACGCGCGCAAATCACGTGGTGCCTGAATCCCTTCGGGCAGGGCAGCGCGTGATTTCCACCGTTGAAAGCTGGCGCGCGATGACGCGGCGTGCTGGATCGGGTTACACGCGGAGCGGTCTGCCATGGCGCAGTCTCTCCCATTGCCGGATGACATGATACCGATGCAAAGCTCCCTCCAAATCGCCCGCACGATCACACGCACTGCCGGCCTGACTGGCCGCCTTCTTGGTTCAGCTGCGCCCGCTGCCCTGATGCTCATCGCCGCGCCCGCGCTGGCCGACACCACGGTCAGCACCAGCACCACGACACCGCTGCTCACTTCGGCTGCAGGCGCAGTAACGGTCGCCAAGGACGGCACGATCAAGCTTGATGGCGGCAGCGCGGTCACAGTCGATGCTTCGAAGGATGTAACCGTCGCATCGGGCGGTACGCTCGACATGGGCGCAAGCAATGGCGCGACAGGCATTCTTGCCCAGCCCGGCACCACGACCAACATTTCGAACGCCGGCACGATCCAGGTACTTGAAACCTTCACCGCCGCCGATGCCGACAAGAACGGCATACCCGAGGGCCCGATCGCGCAGGCCACGGACCGCTACGGCATCCACCTTGCTCCCGGCGGTACTGTCACCGGTACTGTCTCCAACACCGGCACGATCACGGTCGAAGGCCTCAACTCGGCCGGTATCGCAGTGGATTCGGCGCTGACCGGTTCGGTGACCAACACCGGCGGGATCAAGATCAAGGGTGACAATTCAGTCGGCATCCGCACAAATGCCGTGTCCGGCAATGTCAGTGCCGGCGGCACGATCACCGTTGTCGGCAGCGGCGCACAAGCGCTGGTGGTGAATGGCGATGTCGGCGGTCTGGTCAAGATCAACGGCGCGCTGTCGCAGTCCGCAGGCTACACCGCCGACGACGGCTCGGCTCAGGTTCTGCCCCGCAGCGCGCTTTCGACTGGCAAGGCCGCTGTCGAGATCAACGGCAATGTGGCGGGCGGGGTTGTTGTCACCACCGCCTCGACCAGCGGTTCGACCACCGAAACCACGGGCTCGATCCAGTCCTTTGGCAATAGCCCCGCAATCCAGATCGGCGGTGCCAACAACATCACGATCGGCGGCGGGACCAGCAGCAGCGGCACTTATTCGCTCGGCATCGATGGTAGCGTGGGCGCCAGCGCGAACTACAGCTCGACCAATGCATCGGCGGTCGTGATCGGCGGCAAGGGCGGCAATGTCACGCTCACCAAGGGCATCGGCGTCAGCGGCAACATCACCGCGACCACGGTTGATTCGGGAGCCGTCGGCATCCTGATCAACGCGGGCTCGACTGTGGGCTCGCTTTACAACAGCGGCACGATCAGCTCGGTGATCAGCCAGCCGGGCATCGGCTCGTCCTCGGCGGTCAAGGACCTCTCGGGCACGCTGACCAGCATCGAGAACACGGGTGACATTTCGGTCAAGGGATCGAGCGAGGACCAGCTGGCCGCCATCGACGTTTCGGCCAACACCACAGGCGTGACGATCAAGCAGGATCTCAACAGCACAGACGCCGCCTCGCAAAAGACCGACAAGGCAGCGACCGGCTACGATCCGGACACCGCGACCGTCTACACCACGATCACCGGCAATATCTATACCGGCAGCGGCAACGACATGCTCGATATTGAATCGGGCAAGGTCACCGGCAACGCGTTCCTCGCCGCGGGCAACGACACGGTGAAGCTGGCGGATGATGCCAAGTATATCGGCAACATCGATTTCGGCACCGGCACAGCTACAATGACCATGGCTGGCAATTCGCGCTTCACGGGCACGCTCATTCTCAACGATCAGGTCGGCACGCTGACCTTGTCGGACAAGGCGATCTACCGCGGCACTGTGACCGGCGGATCGCAGCTCAGCGTGAACGTGACCGGCGGCACCTTCGGCGCGAACGCAACAGGCACGACCACGATCCATGCGCTGGATATCGGCGCGAACGGCACGCTGGGCGTTTATGTCGATGGCGCGACCGGTACAGCTTCCAAGCTCGTGGCCGATACCGCCAACTTCGCCAGCGGCGCGAAGATCTCCGCCCGGATCACCTCGTTGACCAAGGCCGAGGGCACCTACACCGTGCTCAGCGCAACCACGCTGACCGGCGGCGCAAATATCGGTTCCTCCGCACTCAACATGCCGGTGCTCTACAAGGGCACGA
>CANFIV010000350.1 GCA_947446935.1 Sphingomonadaceae bacterium
CTGGCTTGAAGCTGAGTACGGGCAATAGGAACCCTCACCGCCCTCCACGCAAAATCATATCGCGGGAATGATGGGCGCTGCCTTTCAGACAGGGATGATCATACCTCCGGAGGCAGATCGGATGGCTCAAACACTTGTGTGCGTGAGCCGACAACCTTCGCCGGAGAACCGACCGCAAGCGCAAATGGTGGGATGTGGCCCTTGACCACGCTGCCTGCGCCGATCACCGCACCGTCACCGATCCGGGCACCGGCAAGGATGATGGCACCAACGCCAATCCACACATCGCGCCCGATGATGATGTCGGCCTCGTCCATGAGTTGTCGGGTAACAGGGCTTCCGTCGTTGTAGCGATAGGTCGCTGCGGTCACCATAACGTCCGGGCCGAACAGCACATCGTCACCGATGATGATGCGGCCCGTCGAAGGCCCGGCCCAGATGTGACAGCGCGAGCCAATGCGGACCCGGTCGCCAAGAGTGATGCGCACAGGATCTGCAAATGTAGCATCAGGGCTGATCGCCAGGTTCCGCCCTTTGGTCACAAGGCGCAGCGGCCGGACATGCGACTGATTGTAGTAGTTAAGCATCCTGAGTCCGTGCAGATACATCCGCGGGTCAAGAAAAGACATGCACAGCCGCATGACTTTTTGGGCTTTGGAAAGCTGCTTTTTGTGAACCGCCACGCTTCGTACTCTTTTCCAATCATCCGCTGTATCGGCGGCGCAAGACATCAGGAAAGCTCAGGCTCATTGCCCGCTACATTGATCTCGCGGAAAGCGGGGCCAACCTTGCAATTCAGGGCAGCAAAGCAGCGATGGATCTTTCATATTCGCTGGGATTTGCGCCGTCTCAGGCGAGCTGATGCAGTCCGCGAAGGTACTGCCCATATGCGCTCTTGCCGAGCCCGGTTATGACGCGGTCAAGGCCGCTGTCGTCGATGTAGCCCATGCGCCAGGCAATCTCTTCGGGGCTGGCGATCTTCATGCCCTGCCGCCGTTCAACCGTCGCGACGAATTCGGCTGCTTCGAGCAAGCTGTCAGGCGTGCCCGTATCGAGCCAGGCGTAGCCACGGCCCATCAAATCAACCGTGAGCTGACCCTTTTCAAGATAGGCCCGATTGATATCGGTGATCTCAAGCTCACCGCGCGGCGATGGGCTGAGGTCTGCTGCGATATCGACCACTTGCGCGTCATAAAAATAGAGCCCGGTTACCGCCCAGTTCGAACGGGGAGCGGCCGGTTTTTCCTCGATCGAAACGGCACGCATCGCGCTGTCGAATTCGACCACACCATACCGCTCGGGATCACTGACGTGATAGGCAAAGACCGTGGCGCCCACTGCCCGTGTGCCGGCATGCGCGAGCATATCGGGCAGTCCGTGGCCGAAGAAGATGTTATCCCCCAGCACAAGGCACGACGGGCCACCTGCCACAAAATCTGCGCCGATCGTATAGGCCTGCGCCAAGCCCTTCGGCTCCGGCTGGACAGCATACTGGATGTCCATACCCCACGCCGCACCATCGCCGAGCAGGGTCCTGAACAGGGGCGCATCGTGGGGCGTGGTGATGATCATCACCTCTCTGATCCCTGCGAGCATCAGCGTGGTGAGCGGATAGTAGATCATCGGCTTGTCGTAGATCGGCATCAGTTGCTTCGACACCGCCGCTGTCATCGGATAAAGGCGCGAGCCGCTCCCTCCGGCGAGTATAATGCCCTTCATACAACGCATTCCTGATTGTGATCTGCCGCGATGAGGCGGGCGACCATTGGAGGGATCGCATGCTGCCAATGGGGCAAGGCGACGCCATGAATCTTGAGAAGCCGTGCGCAGTTCAGCCGTGAATTTGCCGGGCGGCGCGCCGCAGTCGGATAGTCGGCCGTAAGGATCGGGGTGACCCGCGCGGCTGGTCCGGCAAGTGCTTCAGACGCACGGAATACTTCGGCGGCGAGGCCGGCCCAACTGGTTTCACCTTGGCAAGCCATATGAAAGACCCCGCGCAAGGCCGGATCGGCGCTGCCCAGCAACGTCTGCGCAATCATGAACAGCGCATCGGCGATGGCGAATGCATCCGTCGGATTGCCGATCTGATCGCTCACCACACCGATTTCTTCACGCGTGGCGGCGAGGCGCAGCATCGTGCGGACAAAATTGGCGCCGAACGGACTGATGACCCAAGCTGTGCGAAGTACAACGCAGTTCTGGTGAGTTGCCAGCACGGCCTGCTCGCCCACCCATTTGGACGCGCCATAGGCACCCTGCGGCGCACATACGTCCATCTCTGTATAGGGCCCAGATGCGTCACCAGCGAAGACATAGTCTGTCGACAGGTGCAGCAGCGGTACGCCGAGCGTGCGGGCAGCTTGTGCGACCAGATTTGCCCCGCGCCCGTTGATGGCGAAAGCCAGATCGCGCTCGCTCTCCGCCCGATCAACCGCCGTATAGGCTGCAGCGGACACGATCGCATCGGGTCTCGCCGCCGCGAGCGCAGCAAGCACCCCGGCGGCATCGTCATCCGCAAGGTCCAGCGCGGGGCGACTTACCGGCACCACCACATGGCCCGTGGCGGCTGCCCGCTCGATGAGCGCCTGCGCGACTTGGCCATGCCGACCGGTGACGGCTATTCTCATGCCGCAGTTGCCACTACCGGCGCGAGACCGAGCCGCTCACCCGCGTAGCGGACCCGCAAGGGCCGCCACCACCAGGCATTGTCGAGATACCACCGGACGGTCTTCTCGATGCCGCTGTCAAAATCCTCGCGAGCGCGCCAGCCCAGTTCGGTCTCCAGTTTTGTCGCATCGATGGCATAGCGCGCATCGTGACCGGGGCGATCCGTCACGAATGTGATCAACCGCTCTCGGGGCTCGACGCCAGGCGCACGCTCATCCAACACCGCGCAAATTCGGCGAACGACATCGATGTTGCGCCGTTCGTTGCGACCACCAACGTTGTAGGTCTCGCCGGGTCGCCCGCGCTCGGCAATCAGGTCGAGCGCGCGGGCATGATCTTCGACAAAGAGCCAGTCGCGCACATTGTCCCCGGCACCATAGACCGGCAGGGGATGCCCATCGAGCGCGTTGAGAATCGTCAGCGGAATCAGCTTTTCGGGAAAGTGGTAGGGCCCATAGTTGTTCGAACAGTTCGATACGACCACCGGCAGGCCGTATGTGCGCTGCCATGCTTTGGCGAGGTGGTCCGATGCGGCTTTGGATGCCGAATAGGGCGAACTCGGATCATAGGCTGTCGTCTCCGCAAA
>CANFIV010000351.1 GCA_947446935.1 Sphingomonadaceae bacterium
GTCTCTTCCGAGGTGGTGTAGACGTTCTCGATATCCTGCAGCGTGCCGCCGACGCCGTCGTTCTTGTTCTTCGACAGGCGGTGGTACTCGTTGTACTTGGCAAAGCCCTTGTCGTAATCGCCGATCAGCCACGAACCGAACTTGTTCGAGAACACGTCGGTGATGTCGGCAACTGCCGTGCCGCGCGTCTTGCCAGTGGTGCCGTTGGCGCCGCCGTCATAGAAGTAGTCCGCACCGTCCTGCGTGAACTTGTGGTAGGCCGCACCCGCGCGCACCGTGAACACCGGGTTCACCTTGTAGCGCAAGTTGAGCACGCCTTCCTTCAGCTCCGAGCTGTTGCTGAAGGAGCGGTAGTAGAAGTTGTCCATCGCCCAATTGGCCGGGTTCGACGCATCGAAGCCGGGATAGCTGAACGAGGCCGACCGGCCGTCCGACCCATAGTTGGCAATCAGGTTGCCCTTGCCGCGCATATAGAACTTGTCGTCGTACGGCGTGTCGTAGGTCGACTTCTCGTAGCCGCCATGGCCGTCGATGGTCAGCTTGTCGGTTGCTTCCCACTTGAACGTCAGCACGCCCTGGTTGAACTTGTTCTTGTTCATCTCGCGGCGATGCTCGCTGCCAAACGTCACGTTGTTGGCGTCGCTCATCGTGACATAGCCGTTGGCATCGGCGGTGAAGTCGTTGAGCACCGTCGAATTGGTAAACTGGCTCGGCCAGGGGCTGCCCTTCGACGTGTCGAGCGTGGTCGAGCCCAGACCGTTGAGCGGGCGGGTCGCCAGGTGGAGCTCGTCGCGGTGGGTGGTGAATTCGCCGTGCAGGCCATCGAAGGTCAGCAGCAGGTTGTCCGCCGGACGCCACTGGATCGCCGCCGTGATACCGAGGCGTTCCTGCTTGGCATTCCACGAGGAAATGCGGTTGCCGTCGGCGAAATAAAGCCCCCCGGCCATGAACTGGGACTTTTTCGCATCGCTCAGGTGCGAGATATCGAGGCCTCCAGCGACCAGATCAGCCGCATCGGATGCGCCGAGGTAGCTGTAGTTGTAGGTGTTGTGGCCCTGTTCGGTCGTCTCGCGGCGGCCATAGGCGACCGAGAGCGTGACACCGAAGCGGTTGTCCCAGTTCTGGCTGACCAGCGCGGCAACGCGGTACTGGCCATCCTTGGTGTACTGGTTGGTGCCGCCCTTGAGCGTCACCGCGCCTTTGAAGCCGGTTGCGTAGTCAAACGGCTTGCCGGTGAACAGGCCGACGGTGCCTGCCATGCCACCCTCGTTCTGCGCGGCCTGGAAGGTCTTTTCGACCTCGACGCGCGAGAAGAGTTCCGAGGCGAAGATGTTGAAGTCGAATGCGCGGTCGCGCGTGCGCTGGCCGCGGCTGTCCTGCGCCGAGTCAACGTTTCCGAGGACTTCCATGCCGTTGAGCTGGACGCGCGCGAAGTCGGAGCCGAGGCCGCGCAGCGAGATGCGGCGGCCTTCGCCGGCTTCACGCGTGATCTGCACGCCCGGCAGGCGCTGCAGCGACTCGGCGAGGTTCAGTTCTGGAAACTTGGCCATGTCCTCGGCGACGATCGCGTCGACGGTGATGACAGCCTTTTTCTTGATATCGCGCGCCGCGATGAGCGACTGAAGATAGCCGGTGACGACGATGGCGTCGGCCGGCTGCTGGTCTGCTGCCGCGGCATCAGCGGCTTGCTGGGCGAAGGCCATCTGCGGCGTGGCACCGGCGGCAACCACTGCGGCAGTCGCGAGCAGGAAGGCTTTCAACGCCGGACGGGCGGCGAGACCGGAAGGTGTCTTCATCATGAAATTGCTCCCCAAGGCAACTGGTCTGAACCAGATGGTTAAAAGCAGGCCGGGGCGACACCTCTGTGACATGCGTAAACAAAAATTGCAGGCGGCGCGATTCTCTGTCGCAACGCGGCAAGAATGCCGCACTTGGCCTAGCCGGCGCTAGTTCAGCGCCTTCGCAAGTGCGGTCGCCTCAACCCGGCAGATTGCAGCATCGGGCACCGGAGCGGACGCGCGCACTTGCGCCAATTCCGCCCGCGCGGCCTCAAGATCGGCACGGAATTCCGGCGATCCATGCAGGGCTGCCGTCGCTGCCGCCCCCGCCAGCCAACCCGCCTGCACCGCGCTCAGGCTGTGCGCGCCGCAGACCACCCGGCTTTCGCCAAAGGCCCGGCCGCGCGCCAGAATCCGGGTCGCCCGGTCAGGGGCAAGCTCGGCGAGAATCAGCGCTTCCATCCAGCCCCCGGCAGCATGGCCCGAGGGATAATCACCATTGGAAGCCAGATGAGCGGTCCGCGACTGGCAGATCGGGGCTTTGGTGCCGATGTAGGGCCGCGCAGCGTGGTAGTATTGCTTCACCGGATCGACCACGCCGGACGTGCCGGCCTGATCAAGCAGCCGCGCCAGCGCGGGCGTGGTGGCCGGGGTCAGCTTCACGCCCAGCGCACAGGCAAAGTGATCGAAAGCCTCGTTGGTGACGTCGTCCGTCGCCAAAGCCCAGCGCGCCGAACGCGCGAGTCTGCGCGTCGCGGCAAACACCGCGCGGTCCGCGGCCGCGACAGGTCCGCGCGCGTCAGGCGGCGGCGGCAGGACGCGCAGGCCGTCCGGAGTCGTCTCGGGCGTGAGGTAGGCTTGCGCTACCGGCCCTGCGATCTCGACTGCCTGCCCGGCGCAGCGCGCCCCTGCGCGCAGCGGATTGCACACAGCCGCCGCACCCTGGGGCAGGCGCACCTGATACCTCGGGCCAAGCCGGGCATCGGGCCACAAATAGTCGGTCGACACGAACTGCGCGCCGGAGGCCAGCGCCGCCTCGCGCCGCAGCAGATCCCCGGTACGCGCCTCGTGTGTCCCCGAATCGGCGCGCGTGCGCACGATAAAACCGGCAGCGACCGCTTTGCGGATACGCTCCCCGTCGGCCTGCGGATCGTTGAACGTGAGGTAGGCTGCCGCCGGCGACGACTCGTCGGTATTGATGAAGAAAACACGGCCTTCCAGTGACTTCCGCTGCGCGCGATAGACCGCCACTGTCTCCGGCCCCTCGTCGAGCGCGAACAGCACCTTCCCGCGCGCCTCTCCCAGGGTCGGCCACGCGCCATGCGTCACCGCCTCGCGCAACGTGGGATAGCGACCCTGCACCAGATCGGGCGTGATCAGCGCATCGGGCGGAAACACCCCGCGCACTTCGCCATCGAGCGCATCGAACGCGGCGGCATCGAGCGGCAGCGCGGCAGTCCCTCCAGGCCA
>CANFIV010000352.1 GCA_947446935.1 Sphingomonadaceae bacterium
CTGAGGTGGCCAGCGCCAATGCATGCAGCGGGGATGGATCACGGCGGGGTCACCCATGCAGCAGGCGGTCAGCAGCCTCGCGAAGAACGCGCGCCACCTCGGGATGAGAGACGGCGGCCTTGTCCTGGTAGGATCGGGCGGTCTCATGCTCGCGCCCCGGCCGCAGCAAGGGCGAACTCAGCAGCAAGTCCATCACGAATGCCTCGAGCGCCTCACCACGTTTGTCGTTGCTTTCCATCGTTTCATCCCTCTCCGAACTCTGCCCGATCCTGCCCCACGGTTGGCGTGATGTGCAGGCAGCGGAAGGGCGAGACATTTTCAAAGGATCCGGGGGAATTTCGAAGCTTCGGTGTCAGGGAATATCTTGATGTCTGTATCATCACACGATACGTATCGTTGCATGATACAGAGCATCAGGGGCGAGTTGACCGCGCAAGTCCTGGCTGGCAAGCCGGGCAAGGGCTTTCCCGCCAACCTGTCCAAGATCGCCGTCCGCAAGGTGGCGATGCTGCAAGCGGCTCACCTCCTGGACGACCTGCGGGCGCCCAAGGCGAACCGGCTGGAAGCCCTCAAGGGCGAAGGGCGGGCCAGCATTCGATCCGGGTCAACGACCCGTGGCGCATCTGTTTCACCTGGACCCAGAACGGCCCTGCCAATGTCGAAATCGTGGACTACCACTGAAAGGAACCGCCATGACCATGCTGCAAGTGCCGGTCCATCCCGGCGAAATCCTGAAGGAAGAATTTCTGGACGACTTGGGGATCAGCGCCGGCAAGCTGGCCCGGCATATCCATGTGCCCCGCACCCGCATCGAGCGCCTTGTGAAGAAAGAAACCGCCATGACCGTGGACACGGCGCAGCGGCTCGCCAAGGCCCTGGGAACCTCGGTGGAGTTCTGGATGAACCTTCAACTGAACTACGACCTGATTACGAACACGCCAGATCCAGACGTGGCCGATATCCAGCCGCTGGCAGCGGCGTGAGCGTGCTTGTGCTGACCCTGCTCGCCGTGTTCGCCTTCCCGCCGCTGACGCCCGTCGCGCTGGCGGTCATCACCGCGGGCGTAGTCTGAGCCGCCCGCGGACAGGGGTTGCTGCGGTCTGGCTGTGTCCGCCTTGGGTCATGGTGTTGCGTCCTCCGGCGCGTCTAACCGTGCCGGAGGCGGGATGTTCCAGCAGAGCCTCTCAGCGGCCCTTGAGCCGGTCGATGGACAGCGCTCCGGGGCCGGTGGTCACGAGCAACAGGAAGACGAAGCAGAACAGGATGGCTGCATCGCCGCCGTTGGCCACGGGGAAAACGCTCTTGGGGGCATGCGCCATCCAATAGGCAAAGGCCATGTGCCCGGACAGGACGAACGCCACCGGCCGAGTGAACAGACCGAGGATGATCAGGGCGCCGCCGATGACCTCCAGCAGCCCGGAGACGAGCGGCAGCGTGCCGAGGGTTTCGGGGCCGGGGATGGGGATGCCGAACAGCTTTTGGGTTCCATGCTCGAAATAGAGCAGCCCGGCGACGATGCGCAGGGCTCCGATTGCATAGGGCTGTAGCGCCGAAAGCTTGCCAGTCATTGCCGTCCCTCATCTTTGGGTTGATGCTGCGGACAGTGGATGGTCGCGTTCGTCAGAATGCAAGCGGGATGAAAGGCGGAGCGCAAAGCAATCGCATTGATCTTCGAGAGAATGCCGCGATGCAGAGCCGCACGGTTTCAAGCCGTATCGGACCCATCAGCTCTCATCGCCACCCCAGGCCCCACCGCGACCTGCCCGCCTTCGAGGAACTGAACGCCTCGGGCCTCAAGGGCCTTGCGGATAGCTTCCTCGTTCTCCAGGTCCAGGGCTTTTGTGCGGCCACTCTCGAAGGAGCGCAGCGTGTCATGTGATACGGCAGCAGCATCCGCAAGGTCGGAAGCCTTCCAGTCAATGAGCAACCGACGCTGAGTTCAGCGCTCTGTGCGCACGTCGCCATGCCATGGAAGTGGCCCTAATCGACCTGCCGGCAGCCAACGCGCAAGACGCCATAGCGAAGGTGGTGGTATATGCCGGCATCGGCGTTGACGACCTGCGCGCAGAAGCCAAGCTTGAAGAAATCTTGTCCGAAGCCCGCGCGCTCGTCGGAGGTGCAGCATGATAGTGCAAGACATCACGATACCGGACGACAGGATCGACCGCTTCATCCTCGACCTGCTGACCGCGCTGGACGAGACGCAGATCAGCATGACGGAGATCCGCGTCTACCTCGTTCTCAGCCAGTCGCCCCAACCGCTGAGCCTGAGCGAGATAGCAAGGCGGATCAATTGAGACCGGAAGATGGCTCGAACCATCATCAATAAGATGCGCGAATCCAGCTTCGTCGCCAATGAGCGAGATGGGATTTCCCTCACGCAGGAGGGTGAGGATGAGCGGCAGAGGCTCAATGGTCTCGTGGCAGATGCTCTTGGGGCTAGTGTCGGGACCAGAAAGCGCAGTTCTGGGCCGAGGCCCGCAGAATGATCGGTTGAAACAGAAGTCCCCAGCTCCAGTCGGGCGCCTCCATTCTTTCATCCCATCTTCAACCGGCGCGAGGGCGCATCTGCATGGACACGGCCTATTCGATCAACCGGCACTGGTCGGATCGCCTCATCCCCGAGATCCGCCGCATCGTCGGCGCGCATCTGCTGCGGGTCGCGCCGGATTACCTCGATACCCGCCATGCCACCGATCTGCTGATGCTGGATGGGCGCGACATGCGGATTGCCGCCAGAGTGCGGCGCCACGGCTATGCCGGCCGCTATCCCTATGACTTCACCATTCGCTCGCGCCTGCCTTCGGGCAACCCGACCGAACTGGCCAAGATTGTGAAGGTGACTGGCTGTTCTACGGCCATGCCAATGCGGGCGAGACGGGCTTTGACCTCTGGGGGCTCCTGGACCTGCGGGCGTTCCGGGCCGGGCTGATCCGTCACGCCTCGAACGGCTACCGCATCGCCTCGGGCGACCGGGTGAACACGGACGGCACCTGCTTCAAGTGGTTCGATATCCGCTCCTTCCCCAAGGAGCCGCCGCTGGTGCTGGCGACCTCGGGTCACTCGCAGCACCGGGCCATCGCCGTGGCATGCCTGACCGCTGATTTCTCGGCCCAAGCCGGAAGGGGGTGAACAAGAGCGCATTGGCAGCCTCCGCATGGTGCGGGGCTTCGCCGTGTCAGGGGCTGCGGATCTGCCATGCCTCGGCCGATCCCTGTTCCATGGGTTGGCGACCCTCCC
>CANFIV010000353.1 GCA_947446935.1 Sphingomonadaceae bacterium
AGACGCTCAATGTCTATGTGTTCTCGCGGCTCGCGGGCGGGCGCGGGCGGCTGCTGATGCTGCGCGCATGGGTGGCGAGCCTGCTCAGCCAGATGGTCGATACGCTAATCTTCATCACGATCTCGTTCGCCGGGGTGCGCGATGCCACCGGCGCGCTGCTGCCGATCGGTTCGATCATGGAAGGCCAGATCCTGTCCAAGCTGCTCCTCTCCACGATCATGGTGCCGCCGCTGATCTGGGTTTTCGTCAAGCTGGGGCGCTGGATGGACGGGGAAACGAACGGGTCGCGCTAATATTGCGCCTCGGGGCCGCTTGGTCCAAAGCGCGCGCACCATGAGCAAGACAACCGACTCCGCGCACGACGACGCCGCCCATCACAAGGCGATGCTCGCCAAGGCCGAAACCCTGACCGAAGCGCTGCCCTATCTGCAGCGCTATGCGGGTAAGACTTTCGTCGTGAAATACGGCGGCCACGCCATGGGCGATCCTGAACTGGCGCAGGACTTCGCCGAGGATATCGTGCTGCTCAAGGCCGTTGGCATCAATCCGGTCGTGGTCCACGGCGGCGGTCCGCAGATCGGCCGCATGCTGAAGGCGCTGGGCATCGAATCGCAATTCGTCGACGGCCTGCGCGTCACCGACAAGCAGACCGCCGAGGTCGCCGAAATGGTGCTGGCCGGGGCAATCAACAAGGAACTGGTCGGCTGGATCGCGCGCGCGGGCGGCAAGGCCATCGGCATTTCCGGCAAGGACGGCGGCATGGTCATCGCCCGCAAGGTCGAGGCGAAGAAGGCCCCCAAGGCGATCAACGACGCGGAAAGCGGTGAGCCGCTGGTGGTCGATCTCGGCTTCGTGGGCGAACCGGCGCGGATCGACACCACGGTGATCGACACCATCGTCAACGCCAAGATGATCCCCGTGATCGCCCCCATCGGCGTGGGCGAGGACGGTGAGACCTATAACATCAACGCCGACACCATGGCGGGCGCGATTGCAGCGGCGCTGGGCGCGGCGCGGCTGTTTCTGCTGACCGACGTGCCCGGCGTGCTCGACAAGGACCGCCAGCTCCTCACTGATCTGACTCCGGCTGACATCAAGCGGCTCGCCGAGGACGGCACGATCAGCGGCGGCATGATCCCCAAGCTCGAGACCTGCGTCCACGCGGTCGAGGCCGGGTGCGAGGCGGCGGTCGTGCTGGATGGCCGCGTGCCGCATGCCATGCTGATCGAGGTGTTCACCGCACGCGGTGCGGGTACGCTGATTCGCGCGTGATGCGAGGCGGCGCAGCGGGAACCAAACCGCCGGCCGCGCATTGGGCCGAGATGATCCGCCTTCTTATCTCCGCAGCGCTGCTTCCCGCTCTGGCCGGATGCGGGCATCAGGCCGCCGCGCCGGAAGGGCCAACTGCGGCACAGTCCCAAACGCCGCCTGCTCCGGCCCCTTCCGCTGATCCGGTGCTGACGCCGCCCGAAGCCGCCGCGAAACCCGGCCTGCCTTCCGCCTCACGTGATCCGGACGTGGTCCTGCATGCCTGGGCCGATGCGGTCGAAGCGCGCGATTGGGCGGCCGTTCGCGCGTTCTGGGGAGACCACGGCGCACGCAGCGGCCTGTCCGAAGCCGCTTTCGCCGCGCACTGGTCAGGCCTTCGGCATCCCAAAGTGAGCCTTGCGAAAGGGGAAAGCGAAGGCGCGGCCGGCTCGCTCTATTACACGGCACCCGTTCGCATCATCGACGGTGCCCGCGTGATTTCGGGCGAAGTGGTGATCCGCCGCGTCAACGATGTGGACGGCGCGAGTGCCGAGCAACTGCGCTGGCATATCGAAAGCACAACGCTCACACCTTGATTGCCTGCATTTTTCCGCGCGAATCTCTGGACAAATTTGTATGCGACACATACAAGTTTGTCCCACGCCGTCAGTCGTTCGGCGAGGGGCCCCTTGTGGCCTCGGGAGAGGGTCGGCTAGGAGCGGCCGGAAGCTGATCGGAAGGGACCCGGCACGTGCTCTTGCTGCTTATTGAAATCGCGAATTATCTGCTGGGCATTTTCCAGACAGTCATCACTGTTTGGTTCGTCCTCAGCCTGTTGATCGCCTTCAACGTCGTCAACATGCACAACCAGTATGTGGCGGCGATCTGGCGCGCCCTCGAAGCCATCATGGACCCACTGCTGCAGCCGATCCGTCGGGCCATTCCCCGCACCCCGCCGATCGATTTCTCCCCGATGGTGCTCATCATCGTGATCCAGATCCTGCAGCTTTTCATCATTCCCTATCTTGCGAGACTTGTTGAATGACTGCCGCGATTATCGATGGAAAGGCCTTTGCCGCGACCCTGCGTGCGAAGGTGGGCGAGCTTGCCCGCGCGTTCGAAGCCAAGTCGGGCCGCAAGGCCGGTCTGGCCGTGGTGCTGGTGGGCGAGGACCCGGCCAGCCAGGTCTATGTTCGCTCCAAGGGCAAAAGCACGCTTGAAGCCGGCATGGCGAGCTTCGAGCACAAGCTGCCGGTGGAAACGACCGAGGCCGATCTGCTCGCGGTGGTGGAGCAGCTGAACACCGATCCTGCTGTCGATGGCATTCTCGTCCAGCTGCCGCTGCCGTCCCACATGGATGAGCAGAAGGTCATCGCCGCGATCAATCCGGACAAGGACGTCGATGGTTTCCACGTAATCAGCGCGGGCCGCCTCGCGGTGGGCCAGCCGGGCTTCGTGCCCTGCACCCCGCTGGGCTGCCTGATGCTGCTCAAGGACCGGCTCGGCAGCCTGTCCGGCCTCGATGCCGTGGTCATCGGCCGCTCGAACATCGTCGGCAAGCCGATGGCGCAACTGCTGCTCGCCGAAAGCTGCACCGTGACCATCGCGCACAGCCGCACCAAGGACCTGCCCGACGTGGTGCGCCGCGCCGATATCGTGGTGGCGGCGGTGGGTCGCCCCGAAATGGT
Source organism: Sphingomonadaceae bacterium (assembly GCA_947446935.1). Taxonomy (GTDB): domain Bacteria; phylum Pseudomonadota; class Alphaproteobacteria; order Sphingomonadales; family Sphingomonadaceae; genus Novosphingobium. Next base: position 2,937 of record CANFIV010000353.1, read on the forward strand.
CAAGGCCGACTGGATCAAGCCCGGCGCAACCGTGATCGACGTGGGCATCAACCGCGTACCCGCCGCCGAGGCAGGCAAGACACGCCTCGTCGGCGATGTCGACTATGCCGGCGCGATGAGTGTGGCCGGCGCGGTGACGCCGGTGCCCGGCGGCGTCGGCCCGATGACCATTGCGGTGTTGCTGCGCAATGCGCTGGTTGCGGCTTATCGCAATGCCGGGCTGGCGCTGGCTGACGGGACGATCTGAGGGCCGGCCCACCCCCAGCCCCTCTCGCGAGCGGGAGGGG
>CANFIV010000354.1 GCA_947446935.1 Sphingomonadaceae bacterium
ATCCGCCAGCTGGGCGGCAGCGCCCTGGTGCTCGAAGCCGGCAATACCCAGCTGGGACGAGGCGAAACCGTGGCTGATACCGCGCGCGTTCTGAGCCGCATGGCCGATGCGATCATGCTGCGCACCGACGATCATGCCAAGATCGAGGAATTGGCGCATTACGCGTCTGTTCCCGTGATAAACGGGCTCACCGATCTTTCGCACCCCTGCCAGATCGTCGCCGATCTGCAAACATTGCTTGAACACGGCAAGGCGCTTCCGGGCCTGGAGGTGGCGTGGCTGGGCGATGGCAATAATGTGCTGAATTCGTTGGTAGAAGCCGCTGGCCTGATGAAGTTCAATGTCCGCATCGGCGTGCCCGCTGGGTATGATAGCGACCAAAACTTTGTCGCACATGCTCGTGCGGGAGGAGCGCGAATCGAGACTTTCCGCGATGCGCAAAGCGCGGTTCGCGGTGCGGATGTGGTCGTAACCGATACCTGGATCTCGATGGGGCAGGCGCACGCAGAAGCAAAGCTGGCTGCCATGGCGCCATTCCAAGTGAACGAAGCGCTGATGGCGCTGGCGAAACCGGATGCGGTCTTCCTCCACTGCCTTCCCGCGCACCGGGGCGAGGAAGTGACCGATAGCGTGATCGACGGTCCTCGCTCCGTGATCTGGGATGAAGCGGAGAACCGCATTCACGCGCAAAAGTCGATCCTGCGCTGGGCCTTCGGGCAGATTTGATCATGGCAGGCAGCCCAGCGCCGGACGATGTGACCGGCTTCGATCAGACGCTTGCCTTCACGGTGGCAGAACGAAACGCGCGTGGTCGGGTCGTGCGTCTGGGACCGGTGCTCGACGAGATCCTTGCCGCGCACGCTTATCCAGCGCCGATCCGCCATCTTCTGGCCGAGGCTCTGGTGCTGGCGACTTTGCTCGGTTCGCTGCTCAAGGACGCGGAAGGCCAGCTCACCATGCAGGCCCAGACGCAAGATGGCGTGGTCGATCTGCTGGTGTGTGATTATCGTGCCGGAGAATTACGCGGCTATGCGCGTTTCGACCGCGCTCGGCTCGACGATCTGGGGCCGAGCCCGACACTGCATGCGCTGTTCGGGGATGGTTATCTTGCGGTCACCTTCGATCTCGCATCGGCAGGGCAGCGCTATCAGGGCATTGTCCCTCTCGAAGGGAACACGCTCGCCGAGGCATGTGAGAGCTATTTCGTTCAGTCCGAGCAGATCCCGACGCTGATCCGCGTGGGCGTGGACAGCAATCCGGCGGGCTGCATTGCGGGCGGGATGCTGATCCAGCATCTGCCGGAGGGTGAAGAGGGGCGCGAGCGCCTCCATGTGGAACTCGATCATCCCGAGTGGGAGCATATCCAGATCATGGGTGGGGGCATTTCCCGCGCCGAACTGGTCGATCCGGCGCTTGATCTCGAAAGCCTTGTCTGGCGCCTCTTCCATGAGGAGCGCGAGCTGCGCGTCGATCGGGGCCCAAAGGTGGTCAAAGGGTGTCGTTGTTCGGGCGAATACTATCGATCTGTTCTCGCCCGTTTCGGGGCCGAGGAGCGACAAGAGATGCGCAACGATGAAGGCCTCATCCTGGTGGACTGCGCATTCTGCTCGCGCATTTTTGAAATCGATCTCGATTGATCCTTTCGGCTCAGTTCGCCGCGCCTAGAGAACACTTTAACGCAACAAAAAGTTTCGCTATATAGAGGGCGGTGATCATCGGCATGGTGTCGGTGATCCCGCTAGAGCATGAGCCCGACCGATGGACCGCCTATTGCGCCAATCGACTTGTTCAGTCCGGCTGAACTTGCGCGCCTTGTCTGTCATTGCAGCCGTTGCTGTTGCAACTTTTTCAAGTCCGGCCGTCATGGCCGAGCATCCCGCGCTGGCGATGCTCGATCAGCTCCAGCCGGGGCAATGGGAAGTGCGCGACCGCGATCTAACAGGTGGGCGCAGCCGACTGTGCCTCGAAAATGGCCGGGGCCTGATCCAGATCCGCCACATGCGCGAAACGTGTCGCAGCTTCACGGTGGAAGACACGGCTGAGGCCGTGACCGTTCACTACACCTGCCCGGGCAACGGCTATGGCCAGACCTCTGTCCGCTACGAAAGCGCACAGCTTGTGCAGCTTGAAACCCAGGGTATCGCCCAAGGCTTGCCGTTCAATGTTCGCGCTGAAGTGCGGCGGGTCGGTTCCTGCACATCCTGACTGCGCGCAAAGGATTGCCACCTTCGCCATGGGCCTCTAGCTCTGGTACATGATGTCCATTGCCGCTTCCAAGGATGCCCCGCTTGCCGTTGTTTTGCTTTCGGGCGGCCTCGATTCAATGGTTTGCGCCGGGCTTGCGCAGGAACAGGGCTTTCGCCTGCTGGCGCTGACGATCGACTACAACCAGCGTCACCGGGTCGAGATTGAAGCTGCGCGGCGTATCGCGCAAACCCTGCAGGTCGAACGGCACGTCGTGCTTCCGCTTGATCTGCGTCAGTTCGGCGGCTCGGCACTCACGGCCGATATCGATGTGCCAAAGGATGGCGTGGGAACAGATGTCCCCGTCACCTACGTTCCCGCCCGCAATTTGGTATTCCTCTCGCTCGCACTGGCTTGGGCCGAGGCCGCCGGATCCGGCGATCTGTTCATCGGGGTCAATGCGCTCGACTATTCGGGTTATCCCGATTGCAGACCAGAGTTCATCGGCGGGTTCCAGGATCTGGCCCGCGTCGCGACAAAGATCGGCAATGATGGCGGCACAGTGCGGGTCCACGCGCCGCTCCAACACCTAAAGAAAAGCGAAATCGCGCAAGAAGCAGCCCGTCTCGGGCTCGATCCGGGGGCCAGCTGGTCGTGTTACGACCCGCTGGCTGATGGGCGGGCTTGCGGGGTCTGCGACAGCTGCCGTCTGCGGCGCGCGGGATTCGATGCAGCCGGGATAGAGGATGGCACGCAATATGGAGATGACGGATAAGCCGGCAGCCAAGCAGTGGCTCGGTGTGGATCGCTACAGTTGGTACGCGCTGTTCGTGCTGGTCATCGTCTACGTCATCAACTTCGTGGATCGCCAGCTGCTCACGATCCTTGCAGTTGATATCAAACACGATCTCGGCATCTCGGATGCCCAGTTTGGCTTCCTCTATGGCACGGCGTTTGGTGTTTTTTACGCTCTGTTCGGGATTCCGCTGGGCAAGCTGGCAGATCGCGCCTCACGGACCCGATTGCTCGCCACG
>CANFIV010000355.1 GCA_947446935.1 Sphingomonadaceae bacterium
GACCGCGCATCGATCACGGTCATCTCCATCACCTGCGCGCCAAAGTCCTGCGCTGCCAGTGCCTCGACCCGCGAAATCAGCGCGCGGCCCAACCCGGCGGTCTGCACCGCAGGGTCGACGCACAGCATGCCCAGATAGGCTCTGCCGTCACCCAGATCCGTGATGGTGACCGTGCCAACCAGCGCGCCGTCGCGTTCAGCGAGCAGCATGCGCTTTTCAGGCGCTGCGACAATAGCGGCAATCTCCGCTTCCGAGGTGCGGTTGCCATCGAGCAGGTCTGCCTCGTGCGTCCAGCCTTTCCTTGCGCTGTCGCCCCGGTAGCCGTTTTCGATGAGCGCGCGGATGGCGGGCACGTCTTCAGGTGCGGCGATGCGGTACGTTGTCATGGCGCAGGCGTTTAGAGTGTGGCTTCGATGGCGCGGGCGGCGGCGACAGGGTCTTCGGCACGGCTGATCGGGCGGCCGATCACCAGCACGCTGGCCCCGTCGTTGCGCGCGGCGCGCGGGGTGACGATGCGCTTCTGATCGGCGGTCTGGCCGCTTTCGGGGCGCAGCCCGGGGACGACGAAAAAGCCGTTCTTCCAGCGCTTGTGGATTGCGCCGACTTCGTGGCCCGAGCAGACAATCCCGTCGAGCCCGGCTTCCTGCGCCAGATCGGCCAGGCGAAGCGCCTGATCGTGCGCGCCGCCTGGCACGCCGACGGCCGTGAGATCATCATCATCGAGGCTGGTGAGCACGGTGACGGCAACGACCTTGCAATGCTCGCCTGCCGCAGCCTTGGCATCTTCCATCATCGCGCGCCCGCCAGCCGCGTGGATCGTGACGATAGCGGGTTCGAGCACATGGATAGACTGCATCGCGGCGGCCACGGTATTGGGGATATCGTGGAGCTTGAGATCGAGGAAGATCGGCAGCCCGAGCTTGGCCACTTCATGCACCCCATGGTGCCCGTGCGCGCAGAAGAATTCGAGCCCCAGCTTCACTCCGCCGATATGGCCGCGCACCTTCTGGGCAAGCGCGAGCGCGGAATCGAGGCGGGGCAGATCAAGCGCGAGATAGACGGGATTGCTCATGGGGCGTCGGGTGCTTTTCTGGCGGCAGCGTCAAGCTGGGTGGAACTGAGGGAAGCCGTATTGGCGAGTGAGGATTCGAGCGAGGTGATCCGGCGCAAGAGCCGCCAGCGCGTGGTGCGATGCACCAGCCACATTGGCACGAGGCCGAGCAGGAATGCGCCGATCACCAGTGCTGGCAGTTTGGTATCGAGCACCAGCCCCTGCCAGATCTGCAGTTCGACGGGCTGCCAGTTGACGGCGGCAAAGGCAGCCAGCGCAGCCACCAAGACCAGCAACAGGATCATGCGAAGCAATTTCATCAGGCTTTTTCCCCAGCCCTCCCGGAGAAACGCATGCTAGGACCGTTTGGCGGCGATGGCCAGTGCTGCGTTATTCCCCGAAAACCCGCGCAAAGATCGTGTCGACTGCCTTGAAGTGGTAATCGAGGTTGAACTTGTCCTCGAGTTCCTTGGCACTCATCACCGCGCTGACTTCGGGGTCGGCCTTGAGCAGTTCGAGCAGCGAAAGCTGACCGTCGCTCTGCCACACCTGCATCGCGTTCTTCTGGACGAGGCGGTAGGCATCGTCACGCGTGAGGCCAGCTTGCGTGAGTGCCAGCAGCACCCGCTGCGAATGGACGAGGCCGCCCATCCGGTCGAGATTCTTCTGCATCCGCTCGGGGTAGACGAGAAGCTTGTCGATCACGCCGGTGAGCCGCGCCAGCGCGAAATCGAGCGTGATTGTCGCGTCGGGCCCGATGTAGCGTTCCACCGAAGAGTGCGAGATATCCCGCTCGTGCCAGAGCGCGACGTTCTCCAGCGCAGGGGTGACGGCGGAGCGAACCATGCGGGCAAGGCCGGTGAGGTTTTCCGTCAGCACCGGGTTGCGCTTGTGCGGCATGGCCGATGAGCCCTTCTGCCCGGGCGAGAAGTATTCCTCCACCTCCAGCACTTCGGTGCGCTGCAGATGGCGCACTTCGGTGGCGAGCCGCTCGATCGAGCTGGCGATGACGCCGAGCGTGGCAAAGAACATCGCGTGACGGTCGCGCGGGATCACCTGCGTCGAGACTGGCTCGGCGGCAAGACCGAGCTTCTCCGCGACGTATTCCTCCACCTCGGGGTGGATATTGGCGAACGTGCCGACGGCACCGGAGATTGCGCAAGTCGCGATTTCAGCGCGGGCGGCGACGAGGCGCGCGCGGCCGCGGGTGAACTCGGCATAAGCCTGCGCGAGCTTGAGCCCGAACGTCGTCGGCTCAGCATGAATGCCGTGGCTGCGGCCGATGGTTGGGGTGTGGCGATGTTCGAACGCCCGGCGGCGGATCGCCTCCAGCAGTGCATCGATATCGGCGAGAAGGATATCGGCGGCCTGCGTCAGCTGCACCGAAAGCGCGGTGTCGAGCACATCCGAACTCGTCATGCCCTGATGCATGAAACGGGCTTCCGGGCCGACCTGCTGCGCCACCCAGTCGAGGAAGGCGATCACGTCGTGCTTGGTCACGGCCTCGATCGCATCGATCGCGGCGACATCGATCTTGGGGTTCGTGGCCCACCAGTCCCACAGCGCCTTGGCGGCAGACGGCGGCACGACGCCGATTTCGCCAAGCTTCTGCGTGGCATGGGCTTCGATCTCGAACCAGATGCGAAAACGCGCTTCCGGCTCCCAGATCGCGGTCATCGCGGGGCGGGCATAACGGGGGACCATGAGCGACTCCGGTGAATAGGTGTGCCGGAGCCGCTAGGGTGAGGGGGGCCGGAAGGCAAGAGGGGGCGGCGTCGGGCTCAGCCTGTTGTGAAGGAGATGTCGGTCTCGCCAGTGGCGGCACCATCGGCATCGAAGCGGCGTTCGATGATCCGGCCTTGGCCATGGGCGTCGATGAGGACCGCCGTGGAGCAGCGCGTGCCGTAGAGCGGATGGCGGATGAACACCGGGGAGAAGCGTGGCTCTGGGCCTGCGCCCGGCAACTCGGTCTCGTCACGCAGAGCGGCGAGGAGGGGGGCGAGGTCGATGGCGTCGGTCTTCAGCCATCCATCCAGAGCGGTTTCCAGGGCGCGGGTCTTGGCCCAGGGTTCGTCATGTGCGCCGTTGGAGAGGCCGTGGACGCCCGCTGATAGGGCGCGCCGCAGCGGTTCGGGGTGGTTGGTCAGGTGCCACGCTGTCTC
>CANFIV010000356.1 GCA_947446935.1 Sphingomonadaceae bacterium
CACGCACTACGGGCCCGATCACATCTTTCGCGATGCCATCCGGGTCGGCGATGATCCTCGTGCCCTTTGCGACCGGTTCGGGCGGCTCGGTCGCATCTGGCGGAGGCGTGGTGCGTGCCGGCACCGCCGGCAGATGCACGCCGAAAACATGCCGCGAATCGTAAATGATATCAGTGTCGGTCTGATCCTTCAGCGGATCCAGATTGGTGGCATGGCCCAGATCGCACGTGAGCGTGCGATCTGGCAGCATCGCCCCGGCAGGTTTGTTTTCCGCGCCGCTTGCAGATTGCGCTGCCGATCCGCCGAGTGCGAGCACGCCTAGCACCGCAGCCCTGCCACTTATGGCTAGCCAGCGTCGCAGCTTGGGCGTTCGCGAGGAGAAGTTGCGCATGCGGTTGTCGATTCTCAGGTTCCGGAAACCGGGTCCTAGGTCGGCTTGGTGACGGATCGGTGACGATTGCGCGATGGCGTGTTGCACTGGCAGCTGGGTTTGCCGCCATTTTGCTGGAAATCTGTCACAATCGGCGGCTAGAGAAACGACCATGCATTCCGAATGGCCCCGTCTGCATGCCACTTTATTGGCGTCGCTTGCGCTTCTGGCAGCTGCAGGGGGTGCGGCTCCGGCGATGGCCCGGGCGGGTGGCGATCAGGGCAAGACCCCGGTGCCGGCAGATTTGCAGACGAGTGTGGCTCACGCCCCGAGCGAAGAAGACTTGCGCTGCCTTACCCTTGCGGTGGCCTATGAAGCGGGCAATCAACCGGTCGCCGGGCAGGAGGCGGTCGCCGAGGTGGTGCTCAACCGGACCCGGCATCCGTCTTTCCCGCGAAGTGTTTGCGGTGTCGTTTTTCAGGGCTGGACCCGCCACACCGGGTGCCAGTTCACCTTCGCCTGCGATGGCGCGATTGACCGGCGATTGCCGGTGCGAATTCTGGCGGTGGCGCGCGGCGTGGCGGAACGGGTGGCGAGCGGGGCAAGCACCGCACGCGTGGCTGGCGCGCTCAACTATCACGCCAATTATGTGAACCCGGCCTGGGCAAGTCACCTTGACCGGATCGGGCAGATCGGCGCGCACATATTCTATCGGCCCGAGCCGGGTGGGACGCCGGAAAGCGGGCGCACTCCGCTGCGCACCGGTGACGAACTGGATGGCCTTCAGGCCATCCGGCGCTATGCGAGCTACTTCGATCAGGTCTCTGCCGGGCTGACGCTTGCGGCCATCCGGCCGGCGCGCGATGATGGCCGCCCGGAGGCACCGAGGCCCTTTGCGCCTTGGGGGCTGAGCCTGCGCTGAAGCCCCGGGGCAGAGCAATGCGCCGAGTACCGACTTTACTCGATATAGTTGATGGTCCAGCGCTGCTTGCCGGGGAGCGCGACCCGCGCCAAGGCCCGGCGGCTGAGTGTGCTGCCATCGGGCGCGGTCGCGACCGCGATCACGCTGACGGTGCGCGGCTTCTTGAGGGCCGCTCCACTCCAGCCGATGGCGGTGCGCTGGCCCGCCAGCTCGCGCTGCCGCTGGAGGATCAAGGGTGAATCCGCCACCCCGTCGGTCATGACCCGAATGGCCAGTGGCGATGCATAATGCGCGTCGAAGGGAACCTCGCCGGTATCGACAGTGGCAAAGCGGCGGAACCGGTCGATCAGCTGCGGGGTAAACCCCCGAATATCGCCCAGCTCGTCGATGGTTTGGGGAATGTCGTTGCGAGCCTTCAGGCCGCGCGGATCATAGTATTCGGACTCGGCACCGTTCTCGCGCGGCTCGTCATCCTGATCGGTCCAGTCGGCGAAGGAATCGCGCGCGATTTCGAGGTCGGCGCCTTGCAGGCCGATCGCCTCCAGCAGCCAGCCCATGTTGTCTGCACCGATCCGGTTGAGCATGATCTTGCCATGCTCGTCTTCGATGTGGACCTGGAGTGCGACCCCGTCGAACTGGAAGGCGTGCACTTCGCCTTCCAGCGTCCAGCGCGAGGTGATGGATTTGCTGGTCAGCCCATCCAGTGCCACGTTGATGCCCGCATCGGCTGCCGCCGCCAGGCGGGCCCGATCCATTTCAGCCTGCAAAGCGCCGAGCTGCGGGGTGGTGAGCGCGACCACCGACATGGCCATCGTCGCCATCAGCGCGATCCCGGCCACGGCTGCGACCATGGCATAGCCGCGTTCGTGGGAAGGAACGCGCGGCGCTCGCATCAGGGGATCTTGCCCTTGGTTTTGAACGGCTCCAGCGTGTTGATCTTGGCGCGCATTTCCTCGGTGATCGCGGTCAGGTCGTCGGGCGTGCGCAGCACATGCGGCTTGATCAGGATGATCAGCTCGGTGCGCTTCTCGCTGTTGTCCGTGTTGCCGAACAGCAGGCTGCCCACGACCGGTATGCGCGAAAGGTAGGGAATACCGTTCTTGCCGTAGCTCTTCGAATTGCGGAACAGCCCGCCGAGCGCGATGACTTGCCCGTCCTGCACCGAAACCGTGGTGGCGATGCGACGGGTGGAGATCGTGGGCGAATTGGAGACGCCGGTCTTGGTTGGCGACACGTCGCTCACTTCCTGCGAGACATCGAGCAGCACCGTGCCGCTTACGTTGACGCGCGGGGTGATTTTAAGGATCACACCGGTATCCTTGTACTCGACCGAGTTGGATGTGATCGGCGGTCCGCCACTGTTGTTGGGCTGGCTGACCTGGGCGGACAGGACCGGCACCTGATCGCCCACTTGCAGCGCGGCGGTCTGGTTGTTGAGCACCATCAGCTTGGGCGCGGAGACGACTTTGACCGTGGTGCGCTGCTCCAGCGCGTTGAGCGTGGCGCGGATGTCGTTCGAATGGGCGTAGAAGTAGGAAAAACCCGGAAAATTCCGCACCGGATTGGCTGAAGTGCCCTCGCTCAACGCAACTTTGTTGTCGCCCGAACCGAAGTTCCACTGCACGCCGTATTGCATCTGATCGTTGAGCCCGACTTCGGTGATCGCGGCCTCGATCATCACTTGCAGCGGCGGCACATCGAGCTTGCGCAGCGCGTCCTCGACAATTGCGTAGTCGTGGCCGGAGGCGAACACGACGACCGCATTGTTGGTCTCGTCCGCCGTGATGCGCACTTTGAGCCCGCTGCTCCCATTCGCGCCACCGCCGCCGCCGTTTCCTTCGTTCGCGGCTGTTGAGCCCTGAGCCCCGCCGCCGGCAGGCCGCGCGGGCGCTTCATCGTTGCCGCGGGCTGTGTTTTCAC
>CANFIV010000357.1 GCA_947446935.1 Sphingomonadaceae bacterium
CGACTACGCGGGCGATCGGCTGGCCTGCCGTCACTTTCTCACCGTCGTGTACGTACCATTGCTCGATACGCCCACTGACAAGCGCCGAGACGTCCTGCGGCCGGTCATCCGGATTGAGCGCCACGACCTGCCCGTCGCCCGAGGCGGTCTGAACCCACGGGACAAACGTCATGATCGCGGCAGACAAGAAAATGCCGATCGCGATCATCCAGCCCGCGATCACCATGGAGCGCGGCGGGCGCATTGCGGCGAGGGTCGGGAAATGCGCGATATGCTCAAGCCGATAGGGCACGGTCGGCCTCCCGTTTTGCAAGAAACGCTTCAAGGTCTGCAGCCGAGGCAAAGCGGCGCTGTTCCTCGCGGCCGAGCCATAGCCAGCCATCGAGCTTGATTGCGCCGGGGCGTGCGGTACACAGCAATACGGTCGTCCCCACCGCTTTGAGCCGTTCAAGCACGCGGGCGAGGTGCGCGGGCGGCATCACATCGAACACGGGCGAGAGCACCAGCACCTTGGGCCGCGCCAGCAGTGCGTTGGCGAGCTTCAATTCCATCACCTCGCCCACGGTGAGCGGCCAGCCCGAGGAGGCGAGCGGCGTGTCGAGCCCTTCGGGCAGCATCGCCATACGCTCGCTGAGGCCGACCGCATCGATGGCATCGAGGATCGAGACCGCCGTGGCATCGGGTGAGGCGAGCGAGAGGTACTCACGGATGGTCACCTCGACGATGGTCGGCCGGTCGAGCACGATGATCTCGGAGCGGAGAAGATACATGTTGAGTCCGCCGAGATCCGAACCGCCGATGGTCATCAACCCGTGGTCAGGCGCAAGGTGGCGCTTGAGCAGAAGCGACAGTGTGCGGTCCACGCCGGGCTCGGGCACTGTCACCAGCCGCTCGCCGGACTTGAGCGCAAAGTTCATGTGCACGCCGCTGATCTGCACATCGCGAAGCGCGATGGCACCGTCGCGCGGGCCCTGCGTGCTCGCCATAGGCAGCTTTTCCTGCTGGATGCCAAAGAGCAGGGAGAGTTCCTCGCAGCTCGCGACGAGATCGTAGAACGTGTCGAGATACCAGCCGAGCTGGCCCACGCCGTAGAACACGCTCGAGAGGATCAGCTCCGCGCCAACCAGCTGGCCGATGGTCAGCTCGCCCGCCAGAATAAGGTTGCCGCCCAGGGCCAGCAGCGCGGCGGAGGCCGTCGCGTAGAGCATGAAAAACGCAAAGGTCTGGGCGAAGCTGTACCGGAAATAGCGGCGGTGTTTGTCGATGTAATGGGCGGTTGCGGCCTCGGAGCGGTCCATCGCAAAGCCGACATGGCGGCTGGACTTGTAGAAACCGTTCGAGCTGCCAACGCTTTCCAGCCAGCGCGCCGTATCGTGCTTGGCATGGCTGAGCGCGACAGCAGCACTCATCGAACTGCGCGACCACATTAGCCAGATCACCAAGAGCGCCAGAAGCAGCACGACGTTGAAGGCGAGGAAGAACGGATGATAGAAGCTCGTGACCACTAGCCCCACCGCCGATTGCAGCACGATAGTGAAGCCGCCGATCAGCAGGCTGGGCACCGATTTCTGCACGACGGTGAGATCGAAGAACCGGTTGAACAGGTCCGCCCGGCGCGCGTCGCCGAAGAAGGGGTCGCGGGCGTGGACTGCGCGGATCGTGATTTCGGCGACAACGCGGGCAAACAGCCGCCGCTCGAAAAGGGCCATCAGATAGAACCGCAGCGTGCTCAGCACCGCGACCAGCACCAGCAGCGCGAACAGCAGGCCCGCCAGCGTCCAGAGCGGGGCGGGGAGCGCGGTGTAGGCGACGCTGTTGATGAGGAGCTGGACTGAGATCGGCGTGGCAAGCGAGAGCAGGCCGATGGCGATGCCATAGACCGCCGCCAGCCGCAGATAGGCGGCGTCCGGCCCGATGATCTCAGCCAGCCACCGCACCGCGTCCCGCAGTTCGACACGCTTGGGTCCCGTCATGACGCGCCCTGAATTCCTGTTGCCCTTGATTGGTAGGCTGGCATTTATGGCCGGGGGCGGCCTCGGGCCAATCAGAAGTCTTGCCGAGCCGTTATAGGCTATGGTTATATCCCTCCATGCCGACCATTCGCCAACTGCAGTATCTCGTGACGCTTGCCGACACCGGCTCCTTTGCCGAGGCAGCGCGGCTCAGCCATGTGTCGCAGCCCGCGCTCAGCCAGCAGATCAAGGCGATGGAGGAGCGGCTGAGCGTCAAGCTGCTGGACCGTTCGAGCACCGGCGCGATCCTGACGCCCATCGGCCGGAGTATTGTCTCCAAGGCGCGCGGCATCCTGGGTGAGGTGCGCAATATCGAGGAACTGGCTCGCAGCACTGCCACGGGCCTCACCGGCACGCTGCGGCTGGGCACAACGCCGACGCTCGGGCCCTATCTGCTATCGCCGATCATCGCCGAACTGCACCGGGCGGCACCGGGCCTTCGGCTCTATGTGCGCGAGGGCATTCCAGACGAGCAAGCCTTGGCCGTATCGCGCGGAGAACTCGACGTGATGCTGGGGCCGCTGCCGATCCGGGGGGACGATCTGGAAATCGAGCCGCTGTTTCGTGAGCCGCTCCTGCTGGTCAGCGCTGTGGATAGCGAACTGGCGAAAGGGCCAGTCGATGCATCTGCATTGGCGGGTCAGGTGTTGCTTTCGCTCGATACGCGCCATCACCTCCACCGTGAGACGAGCGACATTGCCGCAGCGCATGGCATGGTGCTGAGCCCGGATTACGAGGGCACCAGTTTAGACAGCCTGCACATGATGGCGGCGAGCGGGTTGGGGCTGACGGTGCTGCCCAAGCTCTATCTGCAGTCCGACGTCGGGGGGCTGGCGGGCCTGCAGATCGTCAATGTAGCGGGGTGGAAGGCGCATCGTTCGGTGGCGCTGGCCTGGCGGCGCGGGACGAGCATGGAAGCGGCCTTCCGCGTCATCGCCGATCACGTGCAGCGCTCTGCGCGGCGCATGCTGGGCGAGGATTAGAGGGTTCTACCAGCCGCCGCCGAGCGCTTTGAACACGCTGATTTGCGCAGTGGCGCGGTCCGCTTCGGCCGAGGCGAGCGCGGCGCGGGCGGCGGCGCGTTGGCGTTCGGCATCGAGGAGCTGGAGGAAGCTGTCTGCGCCGTAGTCGAACCGCACGCGCGAGAGACGGGCGGCGTCGCTGCTGGCCGTCATCGCACGGTGAAGCGCGGCTTC
>CANFIV010000358.1 GCA_947446935.1 Sphingomonadaceae bacterium
ACTGTTCGCGCGGTATGGCGTGGCGCGGGCGCATGATCCAGCGGGCTTCCTCGAAACGCTCAAGCTGCTGCATGTGAGCGGGCCCTTGCGCGGGCGGCGGATCACCAGTGCGAGCTGTTCGGGCGGTGAAGCTTCGCTTACCGCCGATCTGGCCGAGCGCGCCGGCCTTGAGACGCCGGACTTTCCTCCGGCGGTGCAGGCTGAGCTCGAAGCCGTGCTGGGCCGACGCGTAAATGTCGCCAATCCACTCGACTACCACACCTATATCTGGGGTGATGAAGCTGCGCAGACTGCATGCTTTGCAGGCATGTTGGCGGCGGATTTCGAAGCTTCGTTGCTCATTCTCGATTTCCCGCGCGCAGACCGCTGCACGGGCGCGGACTGGGATGTGACCATCGCGGCCTACCTCGCTGCGGTGCGTGCAAACCCGGCGTCGACAGGCACTGTGCGGATCGTGGCGAGTTCGCTGGGCGAGAACCTGCCCGAAGCGACCGCCAGCGCGCTGATTGCTGAAGGCGTGCTGCCTGCCAACGGGCTGGACAAAGTACTGCAGGCCATTGCTGCCGCCGCCGGGATCGGCGAGGCTTGGGCCCGCCCAGCTCCCCCTGCCCTGCCCGAAGCGCTGCCCGTTTCGCCCGGCGAGCCTGCCACTTGGGACGAGGTGCGCAGCAAGACCGCGCTGGCGGAATGGGGTGTGCCCGTGCCGCGTGGGCGACTGCTGTCGCTGGCTGAGCTGGAAGCGCTGTGCGGCGATGAAAACACAGCCCTGCCCGCGCCGTTTCCGTTAGTACTCAAAGCGGTGGGTGCCGACCTTGCGCACAAAACCGAACTTGGCGGCGTGGCGCTGGGTATAACCAGCCGCAATCGATTGCTGGCCGAAGCGCACCGGATGGCGAGCCTTGGCGGCACGTATCTGATTGAGGAAATGGTCAGCGGCACAGTCGCCGAACTGATTGTGGGGATTGGCCGGGATCCGCAGTTCGGCCTGTTCATGACGCTGGGCGCGGGAGGCATTTTCGTTGAGCTGCTGCGCCAGACCGAGCAGGTGCTGCTGCCCGCCAGCCGCACCGAGATCGAGGCCGCGCTGGCGCGCTTGCCGTTCTTCGGCGTGCTGGCCGGATTCCGGGGCCGGGCGGGGTGCGATATGCCCGCGCTGGTGGATGCCATCGCAGCGGTTGTCGCCTTTGCGCTGGCGCATGGTGAGCGGCTGGAAGAACTCGACGTCAATCCGCTGCTTGCCCTGCCGGAAGGTGCGGTCGCGGTGGATGCGCTGATCCGGATGAGGGAGCCTTCAGAATGAGTGCCGTCACGCTTGAAAACCGCGCCGGGATACTGATCATCACGCTCGACCGGCCCAAAGCCAATGCCATCGACGTGGCGACCAGCAACGAACTCTATGCCGCGTTCAAGACGTTAAACGACGATCCAGCGCTGCGCGTTGGGATCATCACTGGGACCGGGCGGTTCTTCTCTGCGGGCTGGGACCTCGGCGCGGCGAACGACGGCGAAGCGGTCGATGCCGATCATGGCCCCGGCGGATTTGCCGGGCTCACCGAGTATTTCAGCCTGACCAAGCCAGTGATTGCGGCGGTCAATGGCCTTGCGGTGGGCGGCGGGTTTGAACTCGCGCTGGCCGCAGACCTGATCGTCGCAAGCACCGCCGCACGCTTTTGGCTGCCCGAAGCGCAACTCGGCATGCTGCCCGATTCTGGCGGGTTGCTGCGGTTGCCCAAGGCTACTCCGGCGCGACTGGCGCGCGAAATGATCATGACCGGACGGCGGCTGGAGGCTGATGAGGCGCTGGCGCTAAACCTCGTGAACCGCGTGGTAGAACCCGAAGCCCTGCTGGACAGCGCGCTGGAGCTGGCGAGCACGATTGCACGCTCGGCCCCGCTGGCGATTGCCGCCGCGCGCGATATCCTGCGCAAGACCGAGGGACTGGAGATTGAGGAGGGCTACACATTGATGCGCAGCGGCGCGATCCCCTCCTACCGCGCCATGCTGGATTCCGATGACGCGCTGGAAGGCCCGCGTGCCTTTGCCGAAGGCCGCGCGCCGGAGTGGAAGGGGCGTTAGGCCGCTTCCCAGTCCACAGGCTCTACCTTTGGCAGAATACCGATCCAGCCAACCAGACCAAGAATGTTGACCAATCCGGCAAGCAAGAACGCCGTGCCATATGAACCGTTGCTGGCATCGATCAAAACACCGGCAAACAGCACGCCGATGATCCCCGGCATATTGCCCATCATATTCTGTACGCCCACCCAGCGCGCGGCGGCGGAGGGGCCAGCCATGATCTGCGGGATCATGAAATAGGCTGGCGAGGAAAAGCCGAGAAAGATTTCGTAGACGAACAGCAGCGCGATGCAGGCCCCGATAGGCAGGACCGGCATGGCGAGCATGCAGCCCAGCCCCGCGACATGCGCAGCCGCCAGCGGCAACTTGAGCGTGAGCGACGGAGACCAGCCGCGCTGGATCGCCTTGTCGAAGGCCCAGCCAGCGAACAACGCGGCGAGCGCGTTGACCAGATAGGCGCTCGAGACGACCGTCGCCATGTGCTCCTTCGAAAAGCCGCGCTGCATTTCAAGATACATCGGCAGATAGCCAAGGATGAAATACCAGTTCCAGTTGCCCGCAAAGTGGCCAAGCGCGGCCCCCCACAAGGCTCGTCGGCCGAGGATCTGCCGCATGGTCACCGGCTGCTGGCCCGGATTTTCAGCCGGTTTCGCCTCGTTGATCCGCACACGGCTCCAGGGGATAAGCCAAAACAACGAGACCGCGCCGAACGCAAAGAACGTCGCGCGCCAGCCCCAGCGAGCCATCATGAAGCCGCCGAGCAGCGTGCCCACCGCCGGGCCGACCAGATAGCCGAACCCGATCACCCCGTTGGCCAGCCCCATCTGCGCGCGCGGGACGTTGCTGGCGATGATCTTCGAGGTGGTTGTGAAGGCGACGCTCTCCCCCATCCCGAGCATCATCCGCAACACAAACAGCCCCATGAACCCCTCGACGAAGCCGGTCAGCAGGGTGGAGATCGACCACAGCAGCGCGCCGATTCCGAGCACGAGCTTGCCGCCAATCCGGTCCGACAGCGCGCCTGCCGGCAGTTGGCAGAAGGCGTAGGCGAAGTAGAAACCCGCTGCGAGCGCACCATAGGCGGTGGCCGAAAGGCGCAGATCGGCGCGGATCTGGGTCGCACCG
>CANFIV010000359.1 GCA_947446935.1 Sphingomonadaceae bacterium
AGCCGGTCAGGCGGTTCCCCCGACCGTCAGCCCCTCGACCAGCAGGGTCGGCTGGCCGACACCGGCGGGTACGCTCTGCCCGGCCTTGCCGCAGACGCCTATGCCTTCATCGAGCGCCATGTCGTTGCCGATGCCGGTCACGCGCGTCAGCACGCTCGGCCCGTCGCCGATCAGCGTCGCGCCTTTGATCGGGGTGCCGAGTTTTCCGTTCTCGATCCGGTAGGCCTCGGTGCAGGAAAACACGAACTTGCCGCTGGTGATATCGACCTGACCGCCGCCGAACGCCTTGGCGAAGATCCCGTCCTTCACCCGCGAAAGCAGTTCGGCAGGGTCGTCATTGCCGCCGCGCATGAACGTGTTGGTCATGCGCGGCATCGGCGCATGGGCATAGCTTTCGCGGCGGCCATTGCCGGTCGGCGCAAGGCCCATCAGCCGCGCGCTCATCCGGTCGTGGATATAGCCCTTGAGCACGCCGTCCTCGATCAGCACGGTCTCCTCGGTGGGCGTGCCCTCGTCATCGATGGTAAGCGAACCGCGTCGTCCGGCAATCGAGCCGTCATCGACGACCGTGACTCCGGGCGCTGCCACCCGTTCGCCGATCCGGCCCGAAAAGGCGCTGGTGCCCTTGCGGTTGAAATCACCCTCAAGCCCGTGGCCGATCGCCTCGTGCAGCAGGATGCCGGGCCAGCCGGGCCCGAGCAGCACGGTCATCTCGCCCGCAGGCGCGGCGACCGATTCAAGATTGACGAGCGCCTGCGCCAGCGCGCTGTCGATTGCGCGGTTCCAGGTTTCGGGCTCGAACAAGTCGTCATAGAGCCGCCGTCCGCCGATGCCGAAGCTGCCGGTCTCGCGCCGACCGCCCGATTCCGCGACAATAGAGACATTGAGCCGTACCAGCGGGCGCACATCCTGCGCTACGAAACCGTCGGCGCGCACGATCTCGACCACAGACCAGCTCGCCGCGAGGCTGACCGAAACTTGCGCCACACGCGGATCGCGCGCCCGCGCCGCCGCGTCGATCGCCTCGAGCAGCGCGACTTTCGCGGCAAACGGCACGGCATCGAGCGGCGAGGCATCGGTATAAAGGTGGCGGTTGTTCTGCCGGGGCGGCGGTGCAGGCGCACCCTTGGCCGGATCGAGCAGCTTGAGCGTCTCACCGGCACGCGCGATGGCGGCGGCGGAAATATCGTTGGCATGGGCAAAGCCGGTCATCTCGCCCGAAACGCCGCGCAGGCCGAAACCCGCATCCCGCGAATAGTCGGCGGTCTTCAGCCGGCCGTCATCAAAACCGAAGCTCTCGCTGGCGATGAACTGGAGATAAAGCTCGCCATCGTCGCACGCACCGAGCGCCGTGGCGGTGAGCCGCCGCGCCTCGTCAGGGGTGAGCAGGCCGGGGCGGTAGAGCAGCGAGCGGGGATCGGAGGTTTGTGTCATCGTCCCAGATATAGGCAGCGCGTGCGCATCGCGCTACCGTCATGAACGACCGCAACTTACGCGTGGTCGGCGGGGCCACCCTTGAGCACGAAGCGCCGGTCGCAATAGCCGCATTCGGCCCAACCCCGTGCATCGATTTCGAGCCACACGCGCGGATGGCCGAGCGCCGCGCCGCCGCGGATGTCCGTCGCGCCATCACAGCGGACACGCGATGAGGTGGTCAGGATCGTCTCGGGAGCGGCGGTGTTGGGCGTGCTGGTCATGGGTGTGGGCGCTAGCAAACCCGTGCCGCGCCGACAAGCTGGCCGATTGCGCTCCCGACCATCATTGGCACCCCCTTTACCTGAGCGATCACACGGGGCAGGGAGGTTACCATGACCTCAGCCCCCGCTATTCGCATCCGCGATCTCGTCAAGCGCTACGCCCCCGCCGGCAAGGATGCGGGCGAAGGCAAGCTGGCGCTCGGCGGGGTGAGCTTCGATGTGCCGCAAGGGCAGATCTTCGGCCTGCTCGGCCCCAACGGGGCGGGCAAATCGACGATCATCAACACGCTCGCCGGATTGGTGATGAAAACCTCGGGCTCGGTTGAAATCTGGGGCTTCGACATCGACCGCGAGCCGCGCAACGCCAAGGCCTCTATCGGCATCGTGCCGCAGGAGATCGTGTTCGATCCTTTTTTCACGCCGTTCGAGGTGCTCGATATCCAGGCGGGCCTCTATGGCGTGCCCAAGGCAATGCGGCGTTCGCTGGAGCTCCTCCAGTCGGTCCATCTGGCCGACAAGGCCCATGCCTATGCCCGCTCGCTTTCGGGCGGCATGAAGCGCCGCCTGCTCATCGCCAAGGCCATGGTCCACACCCCGCCGATTCTCGTCCTCGACGAGCCGACCGCGGGCGTCGATGTCGAACTGCGGCGTCTGTTGTGGGAACTCGTCGCCGATCTCAACAGCCAGGGCGTCACCGTGGTGCTCACCACGCACTACCTTGAGGAGGCGGAGCAGCTGTGCGACCGGATCGCGATCATCAACCACGGCCAGCTGATCACCAATCAGCCGACCCGCGAACTGGTGGGGATGATGCGCGAAAAGATCGTGGTGCTCACGCTGGACCGCGCAATTGATGCCGCACCGCAGCATCCGGCCTTCGTCAAGAGCGTCATTTCGGGCGAGCAAGAGCTGCGCGTGACCTACAACAAGGATCGCATGAATGCGGGCGAGGTTCTCGCTCTCGTACAGGCGCTCGGCTATGCCATCGTCGACGTTTCGACCGATGAAGCCGATCTCGAAGATGTCTTCGTGAAACTCACGAGCGCACCTGCCGCCTAAGGGTGAGCGCAGGAAGCCTTTCGATCCAACTCTCTGATTTACAAGTCTTCAATACCAGGAATGGGTGTGCTGACGCGCTCCCAGAAACCCTTGCTGGACTTGCGGACCGTGCGGCAGCAATCCCGGTATTTGCCGTAGTGAACGGTTCCGCTCCACCGCACTGTCGCGGACCTGGGGCGATGCCTGCCAAACATGCAGAACAGCAGGCGCCGGACCATGAAAACGCTTCCGCCAGAGTTGGCAGTTACAGAGCACACCATTGTGCAAGTGCGTTCGCAACCATCCAAAGTGGATTGATCTCCGAAAACTGCACTTTTGATGCGGGTTGTTGGTGCTTCCCAAACGCCCGTGAGGCGGGCAATGAGCGCTGGTGAACTACAGACATTCTTGTGCGCGCGCCCAAGCCGCGCCCGCGACCCGGTCATGACCGGCGCTTCACCTGCCG
>CANFIV010000360.1 GCA_947446935.1 Sphingomonadaceae bacterium
AAGACATGCAGGCCGGCAACCTCGATTATGGCCGCGTGATTGCCACGCCGGACATGATGGGTCTGGTTGGCCGGCTCGGCAAGGTGCTGGGTCCCAAGGGCCTGATGCCGAACCCGAAGCTGGGCACCGTGACCCCGAACGTGGCCGATGCAGTCAAGGCTGCCAAGGCCGGCCAGATCGAATTCCGCGTCGAAAAGGCCGGGATCATCCATGGCGGCATCGGCAAGATGAGCTTCTCGAACGAGGCGCTGCGCGCCAACTTCGACGCGTTCGTCGATGCGATCATCAAGGCGAAGCCCGCCGGCGCCAAGGGCAAGTACCTGCGCAAGGTTGGCATGTCCTCGTCGATGGGCCCGGGCCTCAAGGTCGATACGGCCGAGATCCACGGCGCCTGATTTCGCAGGACCGCTGAAATACAAAAGGCCGGGAGGGGAAACCTTCCCGGCCTTTTGTTTTGTTGGTCAGCCTTTTGCTTTGTTAGAACGCCACCCAGGTAAACAGGCGCAGCGCGTTGTTATCGGCGGCATTGGCCCCGGCACCATCGTAGTTGTGGCGCGCACCGTCAAAGCGGCCATAGGCTGTGAATTGCGCGCCGACCCTGAGCGCGACCAGCGGGCCGAGCGGCGAGTTGCCCGCACCCCACGGCGTGTAATCGACTTGCGCCATCACGCCGTTGCTGTTCGGCCGCCCGCTGCCGCCATAGAGGAAGCCATTGGGCGTGCCACTGGTGGCGAAAAGCCCAAGCGTCGCGCCGACCTTGCCGCGCCAGTTGTAGGCGACCGCGCTGCGCCATTCGTTGAGCGTGACATCGGCGCAACTGGCGGGGGAGAGCGCGAGCAGGCACGTGGCGCGAAGGCCCGCCTTTTCATGGACGTAGCGCAGGTCGATGGTGAAAGTATCGCCGTTCGCGTCGGGCTTGAGCCAAGACAGGTCTAGACCGACGTCCGAATAGTGATCGGTGAAGCCGGTGCTGCGATCACGGCCCGGATTAAGTGCGGCCTTGAGCGCGAAAGCCCCCACTTCCAGCGTGCCGCCGCCGACGTCTTTCTGATAGGCAATGCGGCCATATGGGGCGAGGCCGTGGATATCGCCCCTACTGGCGGGATCGGCCCCGAGCCAGCGCAAGGTGCCGGCCTTGGGCGAGGTATAGGCCCCGCCTTCAAGATAGAGCTTGTGATCGATCCACGTGTAGGCGGTGACGCCGAGCGTGTTTTGCGCAAGACCCCCGTCGATCAGCGCCGCGGCACCGGGCGTACCCGAGACGGCGGTGTCGGTATAGGGCGCGCCCCAAGCCGGGGTGGTGTTCCAAACGTCCTGCGTCGTCGGGCTGTTGTTGAGCGACAGGCCGAACACGGTGTCCGCGCCGAACAGCTTGCCCTGCGTGACCGCGCGCAGATCGACGTTGTCCCACGCCCACGCGCGCCCGACGCCGTCGTAGGTGACTTGCACAAAGCCGCCGAAATGCTGGCCGACCCCGCCCGCGAGAAACACGCTGCCCTGATCGAAGGCGAAGTTGTTGTTGGTGCTCAGATGATCGGGCGCGGGCACCTGATCCTTGCGGGTGTGGGTGAACGAGCCGATTGCCATAGCCGCCAGCGGTACATTGAAAGCCTTGCTGCGCATGGTGTAGCCGCCGAGCTTGAACTCGCGGCCAAACGGCGTGAGTTGCGGGCCGAATCCGCCGACATGGCAGGCTTGGCAGGGCTGGCCGGTCTGATCGGCATAGCTGGGCACGGCCTGCGCGGGGCGGGTGAGGGTTATGGCGAGGACAGCTGCCGCGAAGGGCAGGGCAACTTGCGCCAGCAGGCGTGCCTTGTTCAGAACGCTGCGCTGCGCCTTCGAATCTTCGCTTTCCATGTCGGTAGCTCCTTGCCGTTGATGGCAAAGGGGTAACTCCGCATGCAGACGGTTGTTTTGGCGGTGGTCAAATCGGCGCGATAAAGTCGGGGTGTGGTATTTGGGTTCTAGTGCTTGGGCGCGGCGATGCTGGGCGACGTGTAGGCTGGATCGTGCGCGAAGGGCAGCGGGGCATTCTCGCGCAGGGCCTGGAGCACGGCGGCAAAGTCTGTCCGGCATCGAAAGCCGAGCTGCTGCGCGGCGAGCGATGGATCGTAGACCCTGCCAAGGCTGGCCGGGAGCTGCCAGCCGCGTGCGGCGAAAAGGTCTGCGGCATCGGGGTAGTGTTGGAGAATAAGGCTGCGCGCATCATGCTTGAGCGCTTCGGCGTCGGCACGCGCGAAAGGCGGCGGGGCGCTGACAAGGAAGAGGCCGAAGCCGATTTCGGGCGCCTTCTCCAGCGCCATGACATGCGCGGCGGCGGCGTCTTCCACCGTAAGGCGGCGGTGGAGGAATTCGATCGCCTTGAGGTTCTCGCCGCTCGGGCGGGCGTGTGTGTCGTCGTCCTCGGGGAAGAAGCGCGAGGTGCGCAGCGCCACGCAGGCCAGCCTGGGGTTTGACCCATGGTCGGCTGCATAGAGCCGGCAGAGCCCCTCGGCGGCGAGTTTGGTGACGCCGTAGATATTGCGCGGGGCCAGCGGGCCGGTGGTCTCGTTCAGCCAGACGGCCGCCGGGTTCACTTCATCGCGAATGGCCTGGCTTATCATCAGCGAGGTGGTGGAGGTCATGACGAAGCGGTCATGGCCCGCCTCGCGCGCGGCTTCGAGCAGGTTGAGCGTGCCGGTGACATTCACATCGACAAAGGCCGAGACCGGGTAGCGCGCGATATCGGGCTTGTGCAGCGCGGCCGTGTGGATCACCGCATCGATGCCGAGACCCATGGCGCGATCGACCACCGCGCGGCTGGCCACGCTGCCCATGACATGCGTCTCGGGCCCGGGGGCGATATCGAGCCCGGTGACAGTGTGCCCGGCGGCGCGCAGGGCGGGGGCGAGGAAGCGGCCCAGCCAGCCGGACGAGCCTGTCAGCAATACGCGCATCATTGGCCTCCCGGTTTGCGCGGTTTTCTGCCGAGATTGGCGGGGGTGTAGCATTCCGCGACGAGGCTGATGCCGCGTCCATCGGCCAGCCGCAAGACCGCCTTGTGTGAGAGCACGGTGCCCGGCGGGCATTCCGCCGCGCGGCCCCGGCGGCTTTCGAGTCGCTCGCGGTGGAAGCCGAGCGGGCGCACGACAGTGCCGAACGGGGTATCGGTGGAAAGGAGCGCCGCGTTCATTGCGGGGGTGAGGCG
>CANFIV010000361.1 GCA_947446935.1 Sphingomonadaceae bacterium
CCCACCGGGAGCACCGAACAATCGCCGGCCGAAGGACCGAAGAACGGACGCGGGTTCACGCCGCCGCCCTTGTAGCCCGTGGCCACCGAAGCATAGACAAAGACTTCCGGGCTGAACCGGTAGTCGGTCTCCACGCGCCAGTCGGTACGCTGCCCCTTGAACGATCCGGTCACGTTGTAGAGACCGAGCAACAGGCAGTTGGGCGAGTTGCCCACGCCTGTCGGGCCGGCCGTCGGTGCGCCGAGGAAGAATTCACACGGCAGCGGACCGGGGACGGTGCCATCCGGGTTCGACCGGAAATAGGTATAGTCCTTCTTGTCCCAGGTCTGGCGAATGCCGCCAGTGAAGCTCCAGGCGTCGGTCGCGTGGAACGTGCCGTTGAAGAACAGCGCCTTCGAGGTGGAAGGCGTGCTGTCCGGACCGTGGATGAAGTCGATACCCGCGTAGTTCAGGTCGACGCGCGCATTATAGGTGCCGTTCTGGTCGAAGTAGAACCCGCCGAGCGTATACTCGACGCGCTTGTCCATGAAGCTGCCGTTGAGGCGAACTTCCTGGCTCCACGCGCGGTGGCGCAGGATGTTGTCGAGCTGCGAAACCGGCACGGGCGAGCCGTCCTGATCGAAGCCGAAGCTCATCTTGTAGTGCCGGTAGGACGAGATCCAGACGGCGGTCAGGTTGTCGGCCAGCTTGGCGGTGACATTGCCCGTCACGCCCCAACCGTCGTAATTCTGCTGGTTGTTCGCCGAATACGGCTTGAACGGCGCCTGCGTGGTCGGCGTGCGCGCATCGAGGAAGTTGGCGTAGTTGATGAAGCGCGGATCGTAGCCGGCCGGTGTGCTGGAGCAGCTGTTCTGGAACCGGGTCGAATTCGGCACGAACGAGCAATCGAGCGGCACAGGCGCACCGTTCTTGCCCTTCAGGAACGGAATGCCTTCGGGCGTCGTTGAAGCGTTGCCGCCATAGAGCAGGACCTGCGCCCCGGCATCGTTGCGCTCACGGGTATAGTCGCCCGCAACGTTGACCTCGATGTCCGGCGTCGCTTCCCAGCGCAGCGCAAGACGCCCGGCCGAGAACGAGCGGCCACCGAGCGTACCGCGCTCAATGCCGTTGCCCTGGTTGGTATTCGCAGGAACGTTCGAGTTCGGGTGCGAGAGACCATAGTCAAGCAGCTTGACGTAGCCGTCCTGGTTCTTGGTCGCGCCCGAAAGGCGGGCGAAGAAGTTGTCGGCAATCTTGAAGTCCGCCACGCCGCGCACGTCGATGCGGTTATAGCTGCCGTAGGTCGCCTGCAGATAGCCGCCGCCTTCGCCCGTAGGCTTCTTGCTGAACAGCTTGATCGCACCGCCGATCGAGTTCTTGCCCGCCAGCGTGCCCTGCGGACCGCGCAGCACTTCGACGCGCTCAAGATCCATCAGGTCAAGCAGCGAGCTCGACAGCGTCGGGATGTAGACGTCGTCGACATAGATGCCGACGCCGGGTTCCAGCGCGTAGTTGAAGTCGGTCTGGCCGATGCCGCGGATGAACGCGATGAGGCCGATACCGCCGCTCTGCGGCTGCGCGCGCAAGGTCACGTTCGGCGCCTGCGCTGCGATCTGCGAAATGTCGGTCTGCCCGCGCGCTTCGAGCACGGCCGAGTTCACCGCAGTGATCGCCAGCGGCGTATCCTGCAGCTTCTGCGCGCGGAACTGCGCGGTGACGACGATTTCCTGCGTGGTGTTTGCGGCGGCGCTGTCAGCCGCCTGCGGTGCGGCGGTTTCTTGCGCCAAAGCAGGCACAGAAACGATTGCTGCGGTGATGCCGGCAAGGCGCGCAATGCGCCTGGCGGCCATAAAACTGGCCATGGTACCCTCCCTTAGTCGACGAGTTGCTCGCACGATCTGATATAATTCATAACAATTATATCACTGGGCGCAACTATCATGTTTGCAGCCGATAAATCAGGGAGCGAAGTGTTGCTTCAGTGCCACCACCAAGCCGTCGCGCGCATCTCGATGCTGACGCGCGGTGGTGCGTTTTCGGGGCAATCGGGCAGATCGAACGCGACATGCGGCACATGATGCGCACGGGCCAGATCGCTGTCGTGGGTCTTGAACAGGATCGCCTCGCCCAACGTCAGATCGGGAAAGGCCAGCCAGCGGTGCGCCGCGTTGTGCGCCACCACCAGGCCCTCGAACGACCACTCGGGCTTGCCCGCCTCGTCGAACACCGCATCCGCTGCGATCAGATCGGCCGGGGCCAGCGTGCGCGCGTCGCACAGCGCCAGCGGCACATCCTGCGGCGGCGGCGAGATCGCGCGCCACACATTGTAGTGCGCACATCGGGCAAAGGCGCGGCCCTGCGCGCCGCTTCCGGCAAACTGCGCCGCGGTCACGTCCGAAATGTCGATATGGGCAAAGCGCGCAGGGCTTGAGTTGTTGAGGCTGCCCGCGAGCCCCGAGCGCTCGGAGAAGCGCAGAAGTCCCGGCGCGCCGACATGAACGAAGTCCGCGCCGGTATGCGCCTGCACCAACTCCTCGATCTCGCGCATATGGACGCGGGCAACTTCCTCGCGGTCGGCAAAATCGCGCACCGCGCTGCGGTGCTCAACCAGTTCGAACCCCTCGCAATCGATCGTCGGCCGTACCGCGCGGGCATCGCCCACCGGCATCAGCGCCGGGGCAATATCGACCTCATCGCGCTCATGCGCATTGGCGTAGTAGCGCGGACGGGCGAAGCGGCGTCCCGAATAGGCGATCCATGCATCCATCCGCGCGTACTCCCTTATCCCGCCAGCTGCGTCTCCAGCTCGCCCAGCACCCGGTAGCAATCGAGCACTTGCGCGACCGACGAATTGGGCTCGCGCCCCTCGCGGATCGCGCTGACGAACTCGCGGTCCTGCAGTTCGATCCCGTTCATCGAGACATCCACCTTCGAGACGTCGATCTGCTCTTCCTTGCCGGTAAACAGGTCATCGTAGCGCGCAAGATAGGTCCCGGTGTCGCCGATGTAGCGGAAATAGGTCCCCAGCGGCCCGTCGTTGTTGAACGAGAGCGACAGTGTGCAGATTGCCCCGCTTTCGCTGAGCAGCTGGATCGACATGTCCATCGCGATCCCGAGCTCGGGATGCAGCGGCCCCTGCAGCGCATTGGCCTTGACGATCTTGCCCGCCTGATAGGCAAACAGGTCCACCGTATGCGCCGCA
>CANFIV010000362.1 GCA_947446935.1 Sphingomonadaceae bacterium
CAGCTCCGGCGGATGCAGTGGTGGCGGCGGGGGCTGCGGCGGAGGCGGCTGCGGGGGCTGCGGCAGCTAGAAAGCGCTTGCCGCCTGCCGGGCGGATGCTGCACCCTGACGCATCATGTGAGGGAGAGTGGCATGCGGCGCTGGGTAGGTCTGTTGGCGGTTTTGGCGTTGAGCGCGCCAGCAGCATCACTCGCACAATCTGCGCCGGAGATTGCCGCGCTCGATCCCGATATCGATACGATCCTCACCAAATGGATGGCTGAGAACCACGTGCCCGGCCTCGTGCTCGGCGTCGTCAAGGATGGCCGCCTCGCCTATGTGAAGGGCGAGGGGGTGCAGGACCTTGTGGCGAAGCGCCCCGCTGGCCCGGACACGCTGTTTCGCATCGCTTCGATGACCAAGGCCTTCACCGCGATGTCTATCCTCAAGCTGCGCGACGAGGGGCGGCTGGCGCTCGATGATCCGGCGGACCGCTATGTGCCGGAAATGCGCGGCTGGACGTATCCCACCAGCGATTCCCCGCGCATCACGATCCGCGATCTGCTCACGCATAGTGCCGGGTTCGTCACCGATGACCCGTGGGGGGATCGGCAGACGGTCCTTTCGCAGACCGCGTTCACCGCGATGCTGCGCGCGGGCATTCCCTTCACCCGCGCGCCCGAAATGCGCCACGAATATGCCAACCTCGGCTATGCAATCCTCGGCCGCGTGATTGCCAATATCACCAAGGCTCCCTACCGCGCCTATGTCGAACAGCGCCTGCTGACCCCGCTGGGCATGAGCGCCAGCGGCTTCAATGTGCTCGCGCACCCCAAGGACAAGCGCGCGGTGGGCTATCGCTGGGAAAACGAGGCCTGGGCCGAAGAGCCGACGATGAAGGACGGTGCGTTCAATGCCATGGGCGGCCTCGAAGTGAGCGCCACCGACTACGCCAAGTGGCTCGGCTTCGTGCTCTCCGCCTGGCCCCCCCGCGATGGGGTCGATACGGGACCGGTGAAGCGCGGCACGGTACGCCAGATCATGCGCGGCGCGAACAACGCCGCCGTGTTTCATCGCTATGCCACCGGCGGCGCGGACCAGTGCCCCGGCGCGATCGCCTATGGCATGGGCTGGCGCGTGATCACCGATTGCGATTACGGCACAGTGCTGGCCCACGGCGGCGGCTACCCCGGCTATGGCAGCCACGTGATGCTCCTGCCCGAATACGGCGCGGCGCTTTTCGCACTCACCAACAAGACTTACGCCGGCCCCAGTCAGGCGGTGTGGGACGTGGCGGCGCTGCTACGCAGCAAGGGCGTGCTGGTGAAGCGCATGGAGCCCGTCTCGGCCGATCTCGCCAGCTTCTACAGCGCGGCACAGACCGTGTGGGCGGCAGGGGCTATCGATGCGCTGGCAGGCCGCGTCGCGATGAACTTCCCGATGGACCGCACCGCCGCGAATTGGGCCAAAGTGCTCGCGGAAACCAGGGCCAAGTCCGGAACTTGCGATACCGCCGCGCCGGTCATTGCGGGGGGCGCAATGAGCGGCACGTTTACCTGGACGTGCGAGAAGGGCCGCATCAAGGGCACCGTGCTGCTCGCGCCGACCAAGCCGATCACGCTGCAATCGCTGGAGTTTGTGTTTGCGGGGAAGGATTGATTTGCAAGGTTCGCTCGTATATACATGACGTATATACGGAGGCTTTCATGGGCAAGGAATACACCACCAAGAGCTTCAAGTCCGGCAACTCGGTGGCGATCCGTATCCCAGCAGCCCTAGGCATCGAACCTGATCGCGAATGGAGCGTTGAGGAAAAGAACGGCGAACTGATCCTGCGCCCGAAGGACAAACCGAAGCGCAAGTTCAACATCGACAAAGTGTGGGGCTGCGCTGCCGGTTCTGGCTTGCAGTTCATCAAGCCAGAGGACCGCGTGTTTGAGGAGCGACCGCTGCTCTGGGACGATCCTGAATGGCGTGCGAAGCACATGCCTGACGCATGAAGTTCATGCTTGATAGCAACATCGTGATCGCCGTGGCCTTGGCGGCGAGCGAACCGGTGCGTCGGCACATGGCCGAACACGAAGAGGGTGATTTCGTTATCTCTTCGATTTCGTTTGCCGAGATCATGCATGGGTCGGAGAAAGGAAAACCGCCGCCGGTTGAGCAACTGGAGATCTTGATCGAAGAGGTGCCGGTGCTTGCGTTCGACGAAAAGGCGGCGCGAGCCTACGCAGCGATTCCCTTCAAGCGCGCGAGCTATGACCGGCTCATCGCGGCGCACGCCTTGTCGCTGGGTCTCACGGTGGTGACGAACAACGAGGCGGATTTCGCCGATGTGCCGGGGCTCAAGGTCGAGAATTGGACGGTTTGATGTTCTCCAATCCTTGCTCTGTTACGACCTTCGAATCAGTGGTGTTTTTCGTCCTCGCGATTTCCTTTGGTTTGGCCGTTGGAAGCGCATTGGCAACGTTGATACGAACGCGATTTTCGGCGCAAGCGCTGAAGGTGGGCTGCTTAGCCATGCCTGTCACCGCTTTGCTGGCCGGTTACATCGCGGCGTTCATCGTGCCAGGCCGTCAAGCGACCGAGGGTTGCGGTGCAACGCCTGATTTCATTTTCTTTCCCGGGTACGCATTCATTGTTGCGCCGTTTGCTATGCTGGTCGGGCTATTTCTCTTTCTTCGTTCGCGTCGGCCGGGCTAGGCGACACATCCATGACCTTCCTCGCCACCGTCCTCACCCTCTACCCGG
Organism: Sphingomonadaceae bacterium; assembly: GCA_947446935.1. Taxonomy (GTDB): domain Bacteria; phylum Pseudomonadota; class Alphaproteobacteria; order Sphingomonadales; family Sphingomonadaceae; genus Novosphingobium. The sequence goes on from CANFIV010000362.1 coordinate 2,731, forward strand.
AGATGTTCCCCGGCCCGCTCGGCGTCAGCCTCGCGGGCCGCGCCATGGCGGAAGGCAAGTGGGCGCTCGATACTGTCCAGATCCGCGATTTCGCGGCGGACAAGCACCGCACGGTGGATGACACGCCCGCCGGCGGCGGGGCGGGGATGGTGCTGCGCGTCGATGTGTTGGCGGCGGCGGTGGATCACGCGCGGCAATTCCTCCCCGGCACGGGGAGGGGGACCACCGAAGGTGGTGGAGGGGCAGGTTCCACCAATCCCGACCTCGCCAGTCCGGATTCTCCGCATGTGCCCCTCCACCATCCTGCGGATGGTCCCCATCCCCCGGTGGGGGAGGAACGCCCCGTCATCGCGCTCACCCCGCGCGGCAAGCCGCTCACGCAGGCCCGTGTGCGCGAGCTTGCGGCGGGCCCCGGCGTCATCCTTTTATGCGGCCGATTTGAAGGTTTCG
>CANFIV010000363.1 GCA_947446935.1 Sphingomonadaceae bacterium
CCCCCGGAAAGGCGCGACCAGGAAAATGAACCACGGCTCCATTTGTCGGCTCAGAAAGCAACTTCGCGTCAGCCATCGAACACCCCCTGAACAGAGTAATCTCAATGCAGCGATGTCCACAATTGGGCGAAAGCAGTCGTACGAATCCATTCACGTTGACCGGGGTATGTGACACCAGCCAGAATCGTCGGCCTGGACTTGATCCGGGCCGTGGCTTTCCTTTTTGACGCGGGCGCCAGAAGAATAGCCCAACCACGTGTCAAGCACGGGGTGACGGAGTTGGAACGGGGATAACCCCTTTTCCGCCGGAGGCAAGAGAGTGCCCTCCCATCCCTTCGTCATCCCCGCGCAGGCGGGGATCCAGGGCCAGTTTGCGCGACGCCGCTCTGGATTCCCGCCTGCGCGGGAATGACGAAGAGTTGTGGGCGATTCCAGACTCGCAGCTTCTGGTCCCGGCAAGGCCCTGAGCAGCCACTCCCAACCCGCGCCTAATCCCCCCCCGTCATCCGCGCCAGAATGGCCTGCGCCGCACTGTGGAACACGGCGCGTTCTTCGGGGGTGAAATCGGCGAAGAGCTGGCCGCCGACTGTGGCCATCGCCGGGATGGTCTGCTGGAACATCGCGCAGCCCGCTGCCGTCAGTTGCACCGGCTTGCGGCGGCGGTTGGAGGCGTCCTTGCCCGGCTCGACCAGCCCACGCTTGCGCAGCGCCGCGATGGCCCGGCTGACGTTCATCGGCGGCAGGCCCATGATTTCAGAGAGTTCGTGCCCGGCCAGTTCACCTTCGCCGCCCAGCGCGAGGATGATCTTCAGGTCGTTGGCAGAGAGCCCCATCGGCTCGGCCACGCCTTCGCGCATGGGGCGCGCGATGAAGGTGGCGAGCTTGAGCAGATCGACCAGCAAGGCGGCATCTTCGCCCAGATCGAGATCCGGGCGGGCGGGGGCGTTCGTGGAGGGCGTGGTTGCCATAGCGCGCGCTTATCGCGTTGTGCGGCGCGGACGGCAAGGGGGGGGGCGGAAGGCGGTGTGGTTGGCATGCAACATGCAGCAAAACGATGGCATGCGGCACAAAATCCGCGTGCGAAGGGCTTGCCAATGCCAAATTAGTATGCCTTACTAACAAACGGTAGAACGGCCTCGAAGAGGGCCAAAACAGGAGAGGGGTTCCCCCATGGCGAAGACACCCACGCAATTCGTGCGCCTTTTGGCAGCCGGCAGCGCTTGCGCGCTGGCACTCGGGCTGGCCGCTCCGGCGTTTGCGCAGCAGGCGCCTCAGGCGCAAGCCGATGCAGCAACCGAAAATCCGGATGGCATCAAGGAAATCGTCGTTACCGCGCAGTTCCGCTCGCAGAAGCTGCAGGACACGCCGCTTTCGATCACCGCGATCGACGCCAACCTGCTCGCCTCGCGCAACCAGACTGACCTGTCGCAGGTTGCGGCCCAGGCTCCGAACGTGACGCTGAACGCGATGGGCGGTGCCTATGGTTCGTCGCTCGGCGCCTCGATCCGCGGCATCGGCCAGTTCGACTTCAACCCGGCTTATGAGCCCGGCGTCGGCATGTATGTCGACGATGTCTACTATGCGACGCTGACCGGCGGCATTTTCGATCTGCTCGATCTGGAGCGGGTCGAAGTCCTGCGCGGTCCGCAGGGCACGCTCACAGGTCGCAACTCGATCGGCGGCGCGATCAAGCTTTTCTCGAAAAAGCCGACCGATGAGAACAGCGGTTCGGTGGAAGCCGTCTATGGCAGCCGCCAGCGCACCGACTTGCGCGGCAGCGCCAACTTCAAGCTCGCCGAGGGCCTGTTTGCCCGCGTTTCGGGCGTCTACAAGCATCAGGAAGGCTATGTTGACCAGCTCGATTACGGCTGCGTTTATCCGGGCAATGCTCAAGGCATCGGCGCAAGGCCGAGCAGCGGGCAGGGCTGCCTGATCGACAAGCTGGGCGAGAAGAACTACGCCGGTGTGCGTGGCTCGATCCGCTACAACCCGAACGACAGCATCGATTACACTGTCGTTGGCGACTACACTTACGAAAACCGCACCAATGCGGCCGAAGTCGTCACCTCGGTCAATCCGGCCAAGGTCAGCAGCACGTATCTGTGCGGCCGCTACTGCACTTTCGCCAACTTCTACGGTAAGGGCAACACACCGCCCCCAGGTCTTTCGATCCCCGGGCCTTGGGGCCAGGTCAAGGACGGGTACTATATGCCCAACCGGACCAAGTTCACCGGCTGGGGCGTTTCGGGCAACGGCACGTTCAAGCTGGGTGACAACTTCAACGTCCAGTCGATCACGGCCTACCGCGAATATCGCCAGAAGTGGGGCACCGACGACGACTTCACGCCCGATCTCAACGTGGTTGGCCAGGGCTACAACGACCTGAAGTTCTGGTTCTTCAGCCAGGAACTGCGCCTCAACGGCAAGGTGGGTGACAAGATCGATTTCACCCTGGGCGGGTTCTACTCCGACCAGAAGTCGACCTATTTCACCCGTCAGGACATCCGCTACATCGCGCCGGGCCTGAACTTCCAGTTCACCGGCAACGATCCGGTCAATGCTGACAGCAAGGCCATTTTCGGCACGGTTATCGCGCGTCCGATCGACGGCCTGACCCTCACCGGCGGTCTGCGCTATACCAAGGAGCACAAGGACTATACCTTCGTGCGCCTGAACTATGACGGTTCGGTCTCGTACTTCCTCGGTGCGCTGAACGGTGTGAAGGCGCTCTACGACGGTCACAGGACCGACTGGCGTATTTCGGCCGACTACCGCTTCTCGCCGCAGATCCTCGCTTACGTGACTGTTGGCACGGGCTTCAAGGGCGGCGGCGTGACCGCGCGTCCGTTCGACGCCCCGCAGGCGCTCAACGGCAGCTTCGGTCCGGAAACACTGACGGCCTACGAAGTGGGTTTGAAGACCGACCTGTTCGACCGTCGTCTGCGCCTGAACCTCTCGGGCTTCATCAACGACTACAAGTCGATCCAGCTTCCGCTGATCACCTGCGCCTCGCTAGGTTCGAACGCGCCGTGCGGTGCCCGTCAGAACGCGGGTGACGGCAAGATCAAGGGTGTTGAACTCGAATTCGATGCGCATCCGGTCAACGGGCTCGATATCGACGGTTCGGTCAGCTACCTGACCGGCAACTGGTCGACCATCGATCCGCGCGTCGGCAATGCC
>CANFIV010000364.1 GCA_947446935.1 Sphingomonadaceae bacterium
ACCCCAAGTATACCCCGCAAATTCTCTCCGTGCTGGAACACTACCATGTGCCCGCCACCTTCTTCGTTATTGGCGAAAACGGGGTTGCCGGGCGTAGCTTGCTGCAGCGCATGGTCGCCGATGGCGATGAGATCGGCAATCACAGCTACACGCACCCCAACATGGCCGAAGACTCTGCAACGGGCATCAAGCTGGAGCTCAACGCCACACAGCGCCTGATCGAAGCCTATACCGGGCGTTCCACCCGCTTGTTTCGTGCGCCCTATTTCGGTGACGCCGAGCCTACGACCGCCGACGAACTTGTCCCCGCGCTGATCGCACAGCAGCAGGGCTATACTGTAGTCGGGCTTCATGCCGACCCGGGCGACTGGATGAAGCGCAGCGCAGACGACATCGCGAACCGCGCGGTCTATGCGATCGAGCACGCCACACCCGATCGTTCGGCCAATATCGTGCTGCTCCACGATGGCGGCGGCGATCGTTCGCAGACCGTGGCCGCGCTGCCGCAGATCATTGAGCGGCTCGAGGCCGACGGCTTCCGGCTGGTGCCCGCCTCAACCCTCGCAGGGCTCAAGCGCGATGATGTCATGCCGCAAGTCAAGGGCTGGGATCTCGCGGCGGTGCGGATCGATGTGTGGACTTTCTCGCTTCTTGCGCTGCTGCTCGCTGGGCTGAACTGGAGCTTCTTCTTCGCCATCGCGCTCGGCGTCATCCGCGCATTGGGGCTTACCGGCCTCGCGCTTGTGCCCGACCGCCGGGCAGTGCCACCGCTCGACAACGGCTATCACCCGCTGGTGACCGTGATTATCCCCGCCTACAATGAAGAACGAGTGATCGAGAGCTCGATCCACCGCATTCTCGCCAGCGACTACGGGACGATGGAAGTGATCGTGGCGGATGACGGTTCGAAGGACCGGACCAGCGAATTGGTCGCCGCTGCCTTCGGCGACAATCCGCGCGTGCGACTGATGACCATGGCCAATGGCGGCAAGGCTTCCGCGCTCAACCGCGCGCTGGCGGTGGCGACGGGCGAGATCATTGTCGCACTCGATGCCGATACACAGTTCGAGCCTGCGACCATCGCCCGGCTCGTGCGCTGGTTCGAGAACGAGAAGGTCGGTGCGGTCGCGGGCAACGCCAAGGTTGGCAACCGGGTCAATCTCGTCACACGCTGGCAGGCTGTGGAATATGTGACGGCGCAGAACATCGAGCGTCGTGCGCTGACGCGCTTTGCCGCGATCATGGTCGTGCCCGGCGCAGTCGGTGCTTGGCGACGCAGCGCGCTGGCCGAAGTCGGCGGTTATCCTGAGGATACGCTGGCCGAAGACCAGGACCTGACCATCGCGATCCAGCGGCACGGCTGGAAGGTGTGCTACGACGAGCAGGCGGTGGCCTGGACCGAAGCGCCCGAGACGCTCGGCGCACTCGGTAAACAACGCTTTCGCTGGGCCTTCGGCACGCTTCAGTGCCTGTGGAAACATCGCGCCGTGATGGGGAAGCGCAGCCCCGCCGGCCTCGCCTTCGTAGGCATGCCGCAGGCGTGGTTGTTCCAGATCCTGTTCGCACTGATCTCTCCACTGATCGACCTCGCGCTTGCCGTCTCGATCTTCGGCACGGTGGTGCGCGTAATGCAGCATGGGTGGGCACAGACGCAGACCGACGTGCTGCGCATGGCGCTCTATTGGGCCGTGTTTACGCTGATTGATTTGATTTGCGGCTGGGTGGCCTACCGGGTCGATGTGCGCGAGAAGCACCTGCCTCCGTTGCTGCTGCTCAGCCAGCGCTTCGTCTACCGCCAGCTCATGTACGGCGTGGTAATTCGCGCGGTGGGTGCTGCGCTGCAGGGGCTCGGCATTGGCTGGGGCAAGCTGGAGCGCACGGGGCGCGTTTCAGCGGGGAATGCGCAAGGTGGCCACAAGCCCATGCCCGCCTGACGGCGGATCGGAGAGCTCGAACGTCCCGCCATGGAGCCGCGCCACTGCGGCCACCATGGCAAGGCCGAGCCCGCCACCGGGCCGGGTACGGGCGCCATCAAGCCGGACAAATCGTTCAACCGCGCGCGCCCTGTCGACCAGCGCGATCCCCGGCCCGTTGTCCTGCACCGCGATTTCGGCCCAGACCTGATGGGCACCGCCCGGCTCCCCGTTTGGTCCGTCAGCCTTGGTCGTGACCACGACGGCATCGCCGCCATATTTGAGCGCATTGTCGATAAGATTGGCGAGCGCGCGTGATAGCAGCTCGCGATCGGCAGCGGCGGTGACCGGCTGAAGCCGGGCCTCAAGCCGCACTCCGGACTGTTCGGCCAGCGGCGCGTAGAGATCGATGAGGTCCTCGGCGACCGCGCTGAGGTCGAGCGGGCGGCGGCGATCCTCGATCGCGCCGCCTTCGATCAGGCTGATCTCCAGCGCGGTTTCAAGCATGCCGCGCAAGCCATCGGCATCGGCACGCGCCGCCTGCAGCGCCTCCACCGCTCGCGGCTCCTCCACCCGTGCAAGCGCAAGATCGATCGCCGCCGAAAGCCGCGTTACCGGCGAGCGCAAATCGTGCGCCAGAGCACCGGAAACAGAGCCAAGCTGCGCAACAAGTTCGCCAATTCGCTCGGCCATCAGGTTCATCTGCTGGCGCAAGTGGTCGAAGCCATCGCCCGTGCCCTCGATCGGAACGCGCGCGCCGAAATTGCCCGAAGCGAGCTCTGCCGCCGTCTGAGCAATGAGGTGCGTTCGGCGGCTGATGACGAGCCCGAGCACCACCGCGCTGAGCAGGGCCATCAGCACGGCCACCGCGATGGTCAGCCCAGCCGCGGTCGCAAAGGCCAGATCAAAGCGTCGTTCGACCGGACTGACCACGCCGACCACCAGCCGTTCGCCATCGGGTAGCGCGCCGACGAGGGCGAGACCCTCGCTCGGCGGCTGGTCCTCTCCGCGCCGCACCACGACAGGCTGCGGGCGAGCAGACGGCGGGATCGCGGGTACGCGGACCAGATTGCTAAGCAGCGGGGCGCTCTGGCCGGTGAGCGCGATGAACACGGAAGGATCTGCCGCACTGCCGCGCCGTGCGGTGATGAAATCGGCCAACTCGGCGCGGCCACCGTCATAATAGGCAGCGAGCAGGTCGTCGCGCACATCGGTCACCTGCCGTTCACGGTCGAGCCGAACGACTTCGAGCATCTGCCCC
>CANFIV010000365.1 GCA_947446935.1 Sphingomonadaceae bacterium
GCGCAGCGGCAGCGCTTTCGCCGTGCAGGCGCGCTGGCCGCATGATCAGGTGGAACTCAGCGGCACCTTCCACGAATGGACGCGCATCGGGGAAAGCGGCAAGCCCGCCACCTTCCGCTTCTGCCCCACGTGCGGCGCAACGCTGACTTTCGCGTCGGCCAGCATGCCAGACTTCACCGCCGTCCCCGTCGGCGCCTTCGCCGACCCGACATTCCCCCCGCCGCGCTTCTCGGTCTACGAGGAGAGCATGCATCCGTGGACGAGTGTTGCCGGCGAGGATGTGGAACACTGGGACTGACGCAGCTTGGGCAATTGAAAGCCTGAGGTTTAAGGCAGCTATTGCCTTGCGCCGCGCGCAGCGTTCATTCCCGCCCATGACCACGCCCCCCGTCAAAGGCCCCGCCTCGTATTTCCCCTCCATCGAGAAGACCTACGGCCGCCCTATCGCTGAATGGAAAGCGATCGTGCGCGCTGCTTATCCCGCCCGCCACATGGAACTCGTCAGCATGCTGAAGGCGGATCACGCCATGGGGCATGGCCATGCGAATGCTTTGGTAGCGCACACGCTGGCGGAGGATGCGGGTTAGGAGCAAGCTAGGCCTCCCCCAAACCTTTGCATTTCCGCCCCGGCCCCGCTAAACGCGCGCGTCCATCAAGGAAGCGAACATACCGTGGCAAGCAATTGGAATGCGCATAGCTGGCGTTCGGCTGAGGCCAAGCACCTGCCGACTTACCCCGATGCGGCGAAGCTCGCCGCCGTCGAGGAAACACTCACGCGGTTTCCCCCGCTGGTGTTTGCGGGTGAAGCGCGCGCGCTGAAGGCCGATCTGGCCAATGTGGCTGCGGGCAAGGGTTTTCTGCTCCAGGGCGGCGATTGTGCCGAAAGCTTTGCCGAATTCCACCCGAACAACATCCGTGACACGTTCCGCGTGCTGCTGCAGATGGCGGTCGTGCTCACTTTCGCCGGCAAGCAGCCGGTGGTGAAGGTGGGCCGCATGGCCGGCCAGTTCGCCAAGCCGCGCTCCTCGCCGATGGAAACCATCGGCGGTGTCGAATTGCCGAGCTATCTGGGCGACAACATCAACGGCATAGAATTCACGCCCGAAAGCCGCATTCCCGATCCGGAGCGCATGCTGCGCGCCTATTCGCAGGCCGCCGCCACGCTCAATCTGCTGCGCGCGTTCTCCACCGGCGGCTATGCCAACTTGCGGCAGGTCCATCAGTGGACGCTCGACCATATCGGCAAGAGCCCGTGGGCGGCGAAGTTCATCGAGACGGCGGACAAGATCGGCGAAGCGCTCGATTTCATGGAGGCCTGCGGGGTCAACCCGAGCACCGTGCCGCAGTTGCAGGGCACCACGTTCTACACCAGCCACGAAGCGCTGCTGCTCCAGTACGAGCAGGCGATGACCCGGCAGGATTCGCTCACCGGCCAGTGGTACGACACCAGTGCCCACATGCTGTGGATCGGCGACCGGACGCGCTTCGAAGGTTCGGCGCATGTCGAGTTTCTGCGCGGCGTGGGCAATCCCATCGGCATGAAGTGCGGGCCGAGCCTTACGCCCGACGCGCTGCTGCGCATGCTCGATACGCTGAACCCGGCGCGCGAGGCGGGTCGCATGACGCTCATCAGCCGCTTCGGGCACGACAAGGTGGAGGCCGGGCTTCCCGCGCTCGTCCGCGCTGTCGCGCGCGAAGGGCACCCGGTGGTGTGGTCGTGCGATCCGATGCACGGCAACGTGATCAAGGCGGACAACGGCTACAAGACGCGTCCGTTCGACCGCATCCTCAGCGAAGTGAAGGGCTTCTTCGCCGTCCACCGCGCCGAGGGCACGCATGCCGGTGGCATCCACATCGAGATGACCGGGCAGGACGTCACCGAATGCACCGGCGGCGCGGTCGCCATCACGCAGGACAGCCTTGGCGATCGCTACCACACGCACTGCGACCCGCGGCTCAACGCCGCGCAGTCGATCGAGCTGGCGTTTCTGCTGGCCGAAGCGCTCAATCTGGAGCGGGCGGAGCGGAAGGCCGAAGCCGCCTGATTTTTGCATGGCGAGCGCCGGTGGAAGCCGGCCTCGCCCTGCCTTGCCTCGGCAACAGCGCAATGCCATTCCTGTCTCGAGAGCGAGGCAGAATTGGCCATGACGAATTTCCAGCTATCACGCCGCACCGTTCTGGCAGGCCTTGGTGCGTGTGGTCTTGCGCCAGCCGCACGTGCCGCGCCAGCGCCTGCGGCCATGCGGGTAGCGCCCGATCGCGAGCTGATGGTCCCGGTGGAGGGCGGCAGCATCTATGTGCGGATCAATGGCTCGCTCGAAGGGCCGCATCTGCCGTTGATCTACATGCATGGCGGCCCGGGCGGCAATCACGCCAGCCTGCTGCCGTTGACGGCGCTGGCCGACGAGCGCGCGGTGATCCTCTATGACCAGCTCGACAGCGGGCGGTCGGACGCGCCGCACGATCCAGCAAATTGGCGCGTACCGCGCTTTGTGGGCGAACTGGAAGCAATCCGCAGCGCACTGGGCATTGCCCGCTGGCATGTCGGTGGTGGCAGCTGGGGCGGGACGCTGGCCATTGAATACGGCGCGCGGCAGCCGGCCGCGCTGGCCAGCCTGATCGTACAATCGCCTTTGGTCTCGACCCGCAGTTGGCTGGCTGACGCGGCGCGCCTGCGGACCCAGTTGCCAGCGCAATGGCAGGCAACATTGGCCGCATGCGAAGCCGCTGAGAAGCCTGCTGCGGTCCAATGCAGTGCGGCCGATGACGCCTATCTGCACACCTACGTGGTGCGGACAGCCTCCGATTCGCGCATCCGGGCCTATCGCGCCGCCGCTCCGCGCGATGCCGGATCCACGCTCTACGAGAAAATGTGGGGCCCCACCGAATTCCGCGCGCCCGGCCTGCTGCACGACTATGATGGCGAAGCCCTGCTGACCCGGCTCGATGGCAAGCGCACGCTGTTCATGGCTGGCGAATATGACGAAGCGCGCCCTTCTACGGTCGCCGCTTTCGCAGCCCGCGCGCATGGTGCCGCGTTCCGCGAAATCCGGGGATCAGCCCATTCGGTGCTCACCGATCAGCCGGACGCGGTGCTGGCCCTGCTGCGTCCATGGCTGGCCCGGTTCGATACCGCTGCTCGTTGACCGTACGCCGCTTGTGCGGCGGTA
>CANFIV010000366.1 GCA_947446935.1 Sphingomonadaceae bacterium
AGAGCCCGAAGACATGATCGGCTGCTGCTGAAATGACGCTGACGCTCATCCGCAATGCGGCAGTTGTCGCAGTGATGGACGGCGATGGTGCCGGGGTGGGTACCGAGATCGCAAACGGCGCCGTTGCCCTGCGTGATGGGATAATTCTTGCGGTGGGCACCACAGCCGAACTGGCTCCATTGGCAGGCCATGCCGATGTGATCGTCGAGGCGGCCGGCTGCGTGGTGACGCCAGGGCTCGTCAACACCCACCACCACCTCTATCAAACGCTGACCCGTGCGTTGCCGGGGGCCACAGAGGCTTCGTTGTTCGGCTGGCTGAAGCGGCTCTATCCGGTTTGGGCGACCTATACCCCGGACGATGTTTTTGCTGCGACGCAGCTTGGGCTGGCCGAGTTGGCGCTTTCGGGCTGTTCGCTCAGCTCGGATCACCTGTACCTGTTCCCGAACGGCGTGACACTGGATGACACGATCCACGCCGCCGAAGGTATCGGGGTGCGCTTCCATGCAACCCGCGGCAGCATGAGTGTTGGGGAGAGCGCCGGGGGCTTGCCGCCGGACAGTCTGGTCGAGCGCGAGGATGCGATCCTTGCCGATTGTATCCGCGTGATCGACCGGTTCCACGATGCCTCTGATGGAGCAATGGTCCGCGTGGGCGTGGCGCCCTGTTCTCCGTTTTCGGTGAGTCAGGGGCTGATGCGCGACGCCGCGCTGCTTGCGCGCGACAAGGGCGTGATGCTGCACACGCATCTGGCCGAGGATGCAGACGACGTGGCGTTCAGCCTCGAACGTTTCGGTTGCCGGCCAGGTCAGTATGCCGAGGAGCTGGGCTGGACCGGTCCCGATGTGTGGCATGCGCACTGCGTGCAGCTCGACCATTCCGAGATCGACCTGTTTGCCCGGACACGCACCGGTGTGGCGCATTGTCCCGGTTCCAACTGCCGTCTGGGCTCAGGGGTCGCGCCGCTGCGACGCATGGTCGATGCGGGGGTGCCGGTGGGGCTGGGCGTCGATGGTTCGGCTTCGAACGATACAGCCAACCTTTTGGGCGAGGCGCGGCAGGCCATGCTGCTCCAGCGGGTGACCCACGGTGCGACCGCTTTCGCAGCGCGCGAGGCGCTGTGGCTGGCGACGCGCGGCGGGGCGGAGGTGTTGGGGCGGCGCGATCTGGGCCAGCTGAAGCCGGGCCTGCGCGCGGACCTCGCCGTGTGGGATATGGCCGATGTTGCCTCCACCGGCGCGTGGGATCTGGTTGCCGGGCTGGTGCTCGCACCGCCCACGGGTGTGCGCGACCTGTTTGTCGAAGGCCGTCCGGTGGTGCGCGGCGGCGATCTGGTGCGCACGCCGCGCAGCGTGGTGCTGAAGGCCGCACGAACCTCGCTCAATCGCCTCATGGCTCTGACTTAGGAGACCGTCCGAAGTGCCATCGCTCGCCTCGGTAACCCGCGAACAGGCCCGCGATCCGGATTTTGTCCCGGGGCTGGGGCTCGCCCTTCCGCTCGGCATCCAGCACGTGCTGGCAATGTTCGTATCGAACCTTACCCCGCCGATCATCATTGCGGGCGCTGCCGGGTTCGGCTTTGGATCGCGTGACCCGGCCGAGCTGATCTACATGATCCAGATGTCGATGCTGTTCGCCGGTATCGCCACCTTGATGCAGACCGTGGGGCTTGGGCCGATTGGAGCGCGGCTGCCGCTCGTGCAGGGAACGAGCTTTGCCTATATCCCGGTGATGATCCCGATTGTTGCGGGCAAGGGAGTGGCTGCCATGGCCGCGCTCACCACGGCGGCGTTGATTGGCGGGCTGGTGCATGCGGGGCTGAGTGTCTTCGTTGGACGCGTGCGCTTTGCGCTTCCGCCATTGATTACCGGGTTGGTTGTGCTGATGATCGGCCTCTCGCTGATGCGCATCGGCGTGCAATATTCCGCCGGAGGTGTGCCCGCGATCGGCACGCCCGCGTTCGGGGCGGGGCAAAGCTGGCTGCTGGCAGGAGTTGTCGTCCTTGCGACTCTGGGCCTCAAGTTTTTTGCACGGGGGATTTGGTCGACCGCGTCTGTGCTACTGGGTCTGCTGGCGGGCTATATGGTGGCGCTGGCGATGGGGCGCATTTCATTCGATGCAGTGGCGGCTGCTCCGGTCGTGATGCTGCCAAGTCCGTTCCACTTCGGTTTCGCGTTGTCCGCCTCGGCGATCCTCGGCTTCGTGCTGACGGGCTTTGTATCCTCGATCGAATCCATCGGCGATGTCGAAGCAATCTGCGAGGGCACAGCGGGGCGACCCGCAACTGACGCCGAACTGCAGGGCGCTGTCGCGGCCGACGGCGTGGGCACCGCGCTCGCTGCCGTGTTCGGCGCGATGCCCAACACCACTTTCAGCCAGAACGTGGGGCTCATCGCCATCACCGGGATGATGAGTCGCCATGTCGTGACCTTGGGCGCGGTATTTCTGATCCTATGCGGGCTGTTGCCCAAGATCGGCGCGGTGATCACCACGATCCCCATCGAAGTGCTGGGCGGCGGCGTGATCGTGATGTTCGGCATGGTCGCCTCAGCCGCGCTCTCGATGCTGAGCGCGGTGGCGTGGAACCAGCGCAATATGCTCGTGTTCGGCGTTTCGCTCTCGCTGGCGTTGGGGCTGCAACTGGAGCCGGGTGCTGTGGCGCATCTGCCCGAGACGGCGCGCATTCTGGCGACCTCGGGCGTGTTGCCGGCTGCGGTGATGGCGATTGCGCTGAATTTGATCTTGCCGCGCGAGACGGCGGAGTGACCCGCTAGTGACGCGCGCACTCTTTTTTGCAACAAACCGTCCGGTTCATTGCGTTGGATCGGTAGGGGTCGGCGCGGCATAGCGGGGGAGCCATGGCAGCGCGCATCAAAATACCGTCGGTCGATCCGTTTCTGCTGTGGCTGGTGGGCACAGTCGTGGCCGCAAGCCTGCTGCCTGCGCGCGGCGCGGTGCTTACCGGGTTCGATTATGCCGCTAATGCCGCGATTGTGCTGCTGTTCTTCCTCCACGGGGCCAAGCTCTCGCGCGAGGCGGTGCTGGCGGGGATCGGCAACTGGCGGCTGCATCTGATGACGCTGGCGTTTACTTATGTGCTGTTTCCGGTTCTGGGGCTGATTTCAGCGAGGGCTGTGGGGCTGGTGGTCGATCCTTCGCTGGCCG
>CANFIV010000367.1 GCA_947446935.1 Sphingomonadaceae bacterium
CCTTGATGGGTGGCGCTTACCTCGCTGTCGTGTTTGACCTCTACTCACGCCGGGTGGGGGGCTGGTCGATGCAGAGCCGGCAGACCACCGCGGCAGTTTTGCAGGCCCTGCGCATGGCTGTCTGGCGGCGCAAACCGAAGCATCGGGTCCTGATCCACTCTGACCAAGGCTCGCAGTTCACCAGCATCGACTGGGCCGCGCTCACCAGAGCCAACAATCTTGAGCACTCCATGAGCCGACGCGGCAACTGCCACGACAATGCCGTGGCCGAGAGCTTCCTCAACCTGCTCAAACGCGAACGCATCCGGCGCCGCACATACAAAACACACGATGATGGCCAGCAGGACGTGTTCGATTACATCGAGATGTTCTACAATCCTGTTCGCAAGCACGTCAGGAGCGAGATGCTGTCACCCGTCGAGTTCGAACGACAGCAGATTTTGAAAGCGGAAGGCGTCTAGAAAACTAGGGGCTATTCATGGCGCCCGTTCCTGAGGCAATGGAGCATGTTGGCCTCCACAGAGCGGTCGCATGATTTATCGGCTTACGAAAGGCGTGTTCCCATTGCTCGACTTTCCCAAAGCGATTGCTCTGCTCGAGCCTTTTTTTGTGATGGGCGGCTGGCTGATCAGCATAATCATGCTCGGCATCCTGCCGTTGAGGCGCTCGCCGCAGGCCGCAACAAGCTGGCTCCTGCTGATCTTCTTGTGGCCTGTCCCTGGGTTGATCCTGTTCCTTGCGATCGGCCGCGCCCGAGGATCCCAATCCCGCCGCGAGCGCTTCCTAAAGCTTGCGCCGTTCCTTGCCGAAACCGCCGCCGGCATCGCGCAGGTTGGGCCATCAACACCGGACGGTGTACCCGATGCATCAGACTTTGCCGCAAAACTCGGCGGCTTTCCGGCAGTTGGCGGCAACGCATTGGAATTTCTGGATGACTACGATGTCGTGATCGACCGCCTAGTCGCCGATATCGACAGCGCGCGCGAACATGTGCGGATCATGGTCTATATATTCGCCAATGACGGCACGGGTTCGAGAGTCATCGCTGCCCTCGCGCGTGCAAGGCAGCGCGGTGTTGCCTGCCATGTGCTGATTGACCCGGTTGGTTCGCATCACTGGCGGCGCGCGACACTGGCCGCGCTTGCGCACGCTGGCGTGAGCGCGCTTGAAACCCTGCCGGTTACGTTCCTGAGCCTGCGCCGGCGCAGCGACATGCGCAACCACCGCAAGCTGTTCATAATCGACGGGTTGATCGGCTATGCCGGATCGCAAAATCTGGTGAACAAGGCCTTCCGCCCAGGCATTACCAATCGGGAAATGGTCGTGCGCACCGTTGGCCCTGTGGTTGCGGCAATGACCTGCGTATTTCTGGCCGATTGGTATTGCGAAACGGAAACGCTTCTCCAGACCCAAGCGGAAATTCCGCCCGCACAAGGGAGCGCCGCTGCGTTGGTGCTGCCCAGCGGCGCAGAATACCCGTTACGGGGATTTGAGACGATGCTGGTTTGGCTGATCCACTCCGCCCGGAGCCGGGTGATCCTGACTACGCCCTACTTCATTCCGGACGAGGCTTTGCAGAATGCAATGCAGTTTGCCGCTGCACGCGGCGTTGAGGTTATCCTCATCGTGTCGGCGATCAGTGACCAGCCCATGGTACGCCTAGCCCAGTGCTCTTATTACGACGATCTGCTCAGCATGGGTGTGCGCATAGTCTGTTTCCGGGACTACCTGCTACACGCCAAGAATGTCAGTATTGATGGACGTGTGGCGATTGTCGGATCGAGCAATATCGACATCCGCTCTTTCCAGCTCAACGAAGAGTTGAGCCTGCTGCTTTTCGATCCGGTGTCGGTGGGTGCTCTGGTTGCGCTTCAGGAGCAGGCCTTGGCGCACAGCGACCCACTCGACCTGGCAACATGGCGGCAGCGATCAAGACTGCGGCAAGTGGGCGAAGGACTGGCGCGGCTCGTGAGTCCTCTCCTATGATCGAGTTGACCGTCGCCAGCTATAACATCCACAAGGCTGTCGGCACCGATCGACGCTCCGAGCCCGCGCGTATTCTGGCCGTGTTGACCGAAATTGCGGCTGACGTAGTCATGCTGCAGGAAGCGGACAAGCGTTTCGGGGTGCGAGCGACAGTGCTGCCATTTGCAATGATCGCGGCGCATACCGGCTATCGGCCGGTCAGGATTGGCCTGCATTCGCATGGCCTTGGATGGCATGGCAATGCCGTGCTCGTCTCGGACCGGGTGACGATCACCGCAGCCCTCCCGCTTGCGCTGCCCTCGCTTGAGCCGCGCGGTGCAGTCCTTGTGGAAACCCGCGTCGAAGGGCACGGGCTGCGAATTGGCGGCATGCATCTTGACTTGTCCGGCCTGCGGCGGCGGCACCAGGCCCGGGCAGTTATGGCGCAGATCGCAGCCCGGTCCGATCCCATGCCGACCGTGCTTATGGGCGATCTCAACGAGTGGCGGAGGTACAGCGGCTGCCTGATCGATTTTGGCCGGACTTATGAGATTGTCCCAACAGAACCGAGCTTTCCCGCCGGCAGGCCGCTCGCGCGGCTGGACCGGATCATGGCAGGTCCGGGTATCGAGGTCATCGACTTTGGCACGCACTTCACTCCGCTTTCCCGGATCGCATCGGACCACTTGCCGGTCTGGGCGAAGCTGCGGTTGCAATCGGACCATTTGCCTGAGCGATAGGCCGTGTCGAGAAAATGCGCCATTTCCGCGGGGAACGCCGCGAGCGCAGGATCCCGATCGATGGTCATCCGCGCTTACCCCTTGCGCTTCTGGAAGGCCCCCACCCGGTCCATGAAATCGGGGCCGCGCCCTTCGCCGCGGAACACTTCCCATTGCAGGCCGGCATCCATCGGCATGCCGTCGGTCGCATCGAACAAGCGCTTGTAGGCGGCCTGGCTGAAGCGGGAATTGGCGGTGACCGTGGCGCTGAAGGCATCCACCCGCGCATCGAACTCTTCGGCGGGCCAGACGCATTCGACAAGGCCGATCCGCAGCGCCTCTTCCGCGCCAAACATCTCGGAGGTGAACGCAAGGCGCTTGGCAGTGGCAATGCCGACCCGGCGCGGCAGGCGCTGGCTCATGCCCCAGACCGGCGTGAGCGCCCACTTGGCA
>CANFIV010000368.1 GCA_947446935.1 Sphingomonadaceae bacterium
AACGCGATTCTCGGCACCAGCCTTGCCGTGGCGAAGGCGGCGGCAGATGCGCGCGGGTTGCCGCTCTACAGCTATGTCGGCGGCGTTTCGGCGCACCTGCTGCCGGTGCCGATGATGAACATCATCAATGGCGGCGAGCATGCTGACAACCCGATCGACTTCCAGGACTTCATGATCATGCCGGTCGGCGCGCCGACTTTGGCGGAAGCAGTGCGCTGGGGCTCGGAAGTGTTCCACACGCTCAAGAAGGCACTGCACCAGAAGGGTCTCGCCACCGGCGTGGGTGACGAGGGCGGCTTTGCGCCCAACATCGCCAGCACGCGCGATGCGCTCGATTTCGTGATGGCCTCGATCGAGCAGGCCGGGTTCAAGCCGGGCCAGGACATCGTGCTCGCGCTCGATTGCGCGGCGACCGAGTTCTTCAAGAACGGCAAGTACGAGATCAGTGGCGAGGGGCTCTCCCTCTCGCCCGAGGCGATGGCTGACTATCTCGCCGCGCTGACCGACGCCTACCCGATCCGCTCGATCGAGGACGGCATGGGCGAGGACGATTTCGAGGGCTGGGCTGCGCTGACCGCCAAGATCGGCAAGAAGGTGCAACTGGTGGGCGACGACCTGTTCGTCACCAACCCCAAGCGCCTGACGATGGGCATCGGCAAGGGCCTCGCCAATTCGCTTTTGGTCAAGGTCAATCAGATCGGCACGCTGACCGAGACGCTCGAAGCGGTGAGCATCGCGCAGCGCCACAGCTACACTGCGGTGATGTCGCATCGTTCGGGTGAGACCGAGGATTCGACCATCGCCGACCTCGCAGTTGCGACCAATTGCGGCCAGATCAAGACCGGCTCGCTCGCGCGGTCTGACCGGCTTGCCAAGTACAACCAGCTGATCCGCATCGAGGAAGAGCTGGGCAATTCGGCGCGCTATGCTGGCAAGGCTGCGTTTGGTAGATTGGCCGGATAGGACCGCCTGATCGCGGCGGTTTCAGCGGCGAGGCCTGGTCGATGAAAAGAGCTTTGACGATTGCCGCCGCGCTGCTGGCTTTACCGATAGCGGGTCAGGCCCATCCGGATCATGCCGCACGCCCGGCAGGCACTCCGGCGCGTGCTGCGGTCACTCCGCTGCTGCAGAACGACATCGAAGGCGGCGGCGCCAAGGAAGCGGCGCTGCTGCTGGTGACGTTCGCTCCGGGCGCGGCGGACCCGATCCATCGCCACAACGCGCTGCTCTATGTCTACATGCTCGAAGGCTCAGTGGTGATGCAGGTGCGGGGTGGCCCGGCAGTGACCCTGCGGCCCGGCCAGACTTTCATGGAAAAGCCCAGCGACATTCATGTCGTGGGCCGCAATGCCAGCAAGACCAAGCCGGCGAAATTTCTGGCCTATTTTGTAAAGGACAAGGGCGCGCCGCCGGTCGTTCCCGCCGAGTGATGCTTGCGCCGCGCGCCGCGGCCAGGTTCAGACCGCCTTCGCCATGATGACTTGCGTGCGCGCGAGGACGTTCATGCCCGGCGGCGCAGGTGCATCGACAAAGCCCATGCGCTCGTAGAGCCCGAGCGCGACATCGAGCGCCCTGAACGATTGCAGATAGAGCGCGGGGCCGCCTTGCTCTGCGGCGAAGGCGAGGCATTTCTCCACCAGTGCGCGACCGGCGCCATGCCCGCGCGCGGCTTCGGTCACCACCAGCTTGCAGAACTCGAAGCCGCTCTCGCCAAGGCCCTTTACCGCGACCGCGCCGACCGTCTCATCCCCGATCCGCGCAAGAAACGCCTCGCCGCCGCTGGCGCGGTAGTACTTGGCGGGATCGGCCATGATCGCCGCGTCTTCGGCCTCGACCACGCGGCCCATGCCTTCGAGCCATGGAATCCAGATGCTCGCGAACGCGGGGGTCTGGTCGGGTGTCATGGGCGCGATGGTCAGCATGGTGCGACATCTAGCATCGGGTGCGCCGGCCACAACCGCGATTTTTAACCGGACGCTTAATGCCTCTTCCCAAGTGCCCTCTTGCCTGCCAGCTTGGGCGCAGGAGAGATAACTGATGGCAGAATTTCCAACCGCGCCAGGCGAGGTGGATTCCGGGTGGCTTGAAGCACAGCTCGGCAAGGCTGGCCTTTTGGGCCCGGATGGCAGCAAGGCGCGGATCGCCGATTTCACGTGGGTGGCCATCGGCACGGGCCAGGTGGGCGATACCGCGCGTTTCACGCTGACCTATGACCGGCCTTGCGCCGCACCGGCCACACTGGCGGGCAAATTTGCCTCGGCCGATCCGACCAGCCGGGGCACGGCGGCGGCGATGATGCTCTATGTGAAGGAAGTGGGCTTTTACCGCGAGCTTGCAGCGGAAATCGCCGTGCGCACGCCGAAGGTCTACGCGGCAGAAATCAATGCGGATGGCACCGATTTCGTGCTGCTGTTCGAGGATCTGGCACCCGAGCGCGGCGGCAACCAGCTCGAGGGCTGCGGGCTTGCCGATGCTGAGGCGGCGATCCTGCAGGCGGCGGCGCTCCATGCGGCGACCAAGGGCCATCCGGCGGTGCTGGGGGCGGATTGGCTCCATGGGCGCGAGGGGCTGCTGGCCGAGATCGGGCGGCTCTACCATCAGGCGCACGCGATTTTCCGTGAGCGGTACGACGGGCAGCTGGCGGCGGATGCCCTGGCGCTTTGCGACGAGCTCGACCGGCGGGTGGAGCGGTGGCTGGGCCGCCAGCCCGAGGAGCCCTGCCTGATCCACGGCGATTTCCGGCTTGATAACATGCTGTTCGGTGTGGGCGGCGGTGCGGAGCCCATCGCAATTGTCGATTGGCAGACGTGCGCCATCGGTTGCGGGATGACCGATGTGGGCTATTTCATGGGCTGCGGGATCGGCAGCGAACTGCGCCGGCCCAACGAGGCGGCGCTGCTCGGGCTTTATGCCGAGGAAATGGCGCGGCATGGGGCGCCGATTGCGCAAGATGTCATGATGAGGCGCTACCGGATCGGGGCGTTGCACGGCCTCTTTACCGCGGTTTTCAGCGCGGCCTTCGTGTTGCGCACCGCGCGGGGCGATGCCAACTTCCTTTCGATGGCGCGCGGCGCGGCCGAGCTGGCGCTCGATCACGACAGTATCGGCGCGCTGGATGCCATGATGGAGACCG
>CANFIV010000369.1 GCA_947446935.1 Sphingomonadaceae bacterium
GATCTCGGGCGCGGTGCTCTCGATATGGGCGCGGCGATTGGCGATATTGTCAAATTGGTTGGCCCAGATCGCGCCCTCGGTCTCTTCGGCAATGCGGCGCGATGTGTGCACGAAATGCCCCGGATTGGAGAACGGCGCGGC
The DNA here is from genome assembly GCA_947446935.1 of Sphingomonadaceae bacterium. Taxonomy (GTDB): domain Bacteria; phylum Pseudomonadota; class Alphaproteobacteria; order Sphingomonadales; family Sphingomonadaceae; genus Novosphingobium. The sequence continues at coordinate 142 of CANFIV010000369.1, forward strand.
GGGGACAAGCACCAGTTCAGCCCGCAAAGCTCGCAAAGTGTCCATCTTCTCGCGCGACTGCGTCTCGGGCATTACGATCACGGTCTTGTAGCCCAGCGCATTGGCGACGAGCGCGAGGCCGATTCCGGTGTTGCCCGCGGTGCCTTCCACAATCGTGCCGCCGGGCTTCAACATCCCGCGCGCCTCGGCATCGCGCACGATCCACAGCGCGGCGCGGTCCTTCACCGAAGCGCCGGGGTTTGCAAATTCGCACTTGCCATAGATCTCGCAGCCAGCCGCCTCGCTCGGCCCCTTGAGCAGGACCAGCGGCGTGTTGCCGATGAGTGAGAGCGTGTCGGACACAAGGGCGGGCGGCGGGGCTGCAATTTTTTGCGCGGTCGTTGTCATGATGCGAGAGGTAATGCCCCGCCGCGCGCGCCGCAACGGAATTGCGCTTTCATCGGTGCAAGGGAGAGTGTTTCACGAGAAGTGCGGAGATCAAGCGGCGGGCCGCAGGCCATTCTGCTGTCGCCTTGCCGAAGACGCACCCTCCGCGCCTCTGCGCGAACCCCCTTCTACTCTCGCCCCGCGCGTATAGCCCCCGCCGCGGCAAAAGGCGCGATCGCCAGTGCCGCAATGCTGGACGCGGCAAGCAGCAGCAACCCGCCGTCCCCGCCCGGCTGGAGCGAGCCCGCGCCGAAGATCAGCAATGGCACCGCCAGCGGGATCGCCAGCAAACCGCCCAGCGCCGCGCCCGCGCGCAGTCCGGCTGTCAGCGCGGCGATGGTCACGCCAATCGCCGCCAGCCCCGGCGTGCCGAGCAACAGGCCCACCTCGACCGTCCACAATTGCGCGCCATCAAGGTTCAGCAGCCCCGCAGCCAGCGGTGCCGCCAACATCAGCGGCACGCCAAAGCTCAGCCAGTGCGCCAGAATCCGCAGCAGCAGCAGCAGCTCCTCGGAAATCCCGCGCAAGGCCCATTGGTCGAAAAACCCGGCCTCGAGATCGGGCTCGACCAGCCGGTCGAGCGGCAGGATCGCCGCGAGCAGCGCCGCCACCCAGATCACCCCTGCACCTGTCCGCGCGAGCAGCTTGGTATCGGGCCCCACCGCAAACGGATAGAGCATCGCCACCGCCAGGAAGAACAGCAGCGGCAATGCCGCCCCGCCGCGCCCCGGCGCACCTTGCAGCAACAGCGCGAGATCGCGACGAAAGATCGTCCAGAGCGCGCGTGTCATGCCATGTGATCCAGCAGCGAAAGCGTGCGCAGCATCTGCAATTGCAGCGGCTGGTGCGAGGCGATCACCGCGATGCCGCCCAGCGCCCGGTGCGCCTCGATCGCGGCCTGCGTGCTCGCGCCCCAATGCGTATCGAGCCCGTTGAGCGGTTCGTCGAGCAGCCAGATCTGCGCCCCGCTCGCCGCCAGCCGCGCCAGCGCGGCACGCTTGCGCTGGCCGGTGGAAAGATAGCGCACCGGCACATCGAGCAGGTCTTCGAGGCCGAAGTCCGCGCGCTGTTCAGCCGCCCCGTCGATCCGCCCCCAGAACGCCAGCGCCTCGCCCAGCGGGCGGTGCGCATCGAGCGCGGGGCGTTCATCCGATAGCGCGCGCAGGCCCTGGTGCTCCACGCGCCCGTTGTAGGGCCGCAGCAGGCCCGCCAGAATGCGCATGAGGCTCGATTTGCCGATACCGTTGGGGCCCGCAATCTGCAGCGCCTCGCCGCCATGCAGCTCGAAGCCCACGCCTTTAAACAGCAGCCGGTCGCCGCGTCGGCAGGCAAGATCATAGGCGGCGAGACGGCACTGTTGCATCGCCTCCGCCGATAGGGGAAAGCGGAGGCACTGCCAAGGAGAGCCATAATGGCAATTGCCCGCCTCACCGAAACTGAACGCGCCGCCGCCCTCGCCGCCCTGCCCCACTGGGCCTTGCGCGATGACGGCCTCGCCATCACGCGCACCTTCCGCTTCACCGATTTCGCCGAGGCCTTCGGCTTCATGACCCGCGTGGCGATCCTGGCGGAAAAGGCCGATCACCACCCTGAGTGGTTCAACGTCTACAACCGCGTGGAAATTACGCTGACCACGCATGATGCCGCCGGGCTGAGCACGCGCGATGTTGCGCTGGCCACGGCGATCGATGCGTTCGGGTAAATACGCGGCCGGTGGGTCGGTCCAATTGCGTGGGTGCGAGAGACCGTTTAGCACAAGCGCTCCATTCGGGCCGGACCAAAGGGCATGATATGCGAGTTTTATTGGCCGTACTCTGCCTGTTCCTGACCAGCTGCACCGCTTCCCAATTGAATGAAAAGCTTTCCACGCCGCAGGACAGGTCCGTTGCGGAGAGGTTCATTGCGGCGCTGCAAACGGGACGGCTGAATACGGTCAAATCCGTCACGGACCCGAAGCTGTTTGACCAGACGGTCGCCATGGAAACCTCCATCCAGCCGGGCATTCCCAAGTCGACCGCCTATAAGCTTGTGACGGTCGCGACCAATACGACCAATCTCAATGGCAATGTGGAAACGCTCAAGGCACTGACGTACGAGTTCGGCGCGGGGAAGACCTGGGCGGCGTTCCAGATCGTCCTCAAGACCGGGCAAGGCGGGCCGCAAGTGGTCGGCTGGCATGCCGCACCCTATGACCATCAGCCCACTTCGAGCGGAAATTTCGAATTTTCCGGCAAGGGAATCCTGAACTACCTCTGGCTCCTCGCCATGGCGGCATCGACCGCGACGATTTTCGTGGCCCTGTTTCTGATTTCGCGCAGCAAAGGTATCAACCGGCGCTGGTTGTGGGCTCTGGGATCCGCCGTCGGCCTTTGCCAGTTCACGCTGAACTGGACGACCAGCGCCTGGGCCGTGCGCCCTCTCGGCTTCTTCCTCATGGGCAGCGCCGCTTTCAAGGCGTCGCCCTTCGACCCGTGGATGCTCTCGTTCTCGCTACCGGTCGTGGCGGTGATTTTCCTCCTGCGCCGCAAAGCCCTGATGGCGGGGCAGCAGGAAGCCAGC
>CANFIV010000370.1 GCA_947446935.1 Sphingomonadaceae bacterium
AGCTGCCAGCCGAGCCACGAGCGCGCCTTGCAGCCCAGCGCCTGCAGATGAAGCGCCAGAAGGCCCGACGTCACCTGCTCGCCCGCCGCGACAACCACGTCGTATTCCGCCGGATCGTAAAGCGCATTGGCTTCGCGGCAGAAGGTCACGAGCCGGTCGGTCTCGCCCGCCATGGCCGAGACGACCACCGCCACTTCATGGCCCGCCGCCTGCTGGCGCTGCACGATCCGCGCCACGCGGCGGATGCGCTCGGTTCCGGCCATCGAAGTGCCGCCGAATTTCATCACGATCCGGGCCACGCCGTTCCCCCCAGCACTATTCCTACAAAAGGTTTCCCCTGCGGCCCCTCGACCACACGGACGCGGCGCTTTAGAGTCGCCCCATGAGCAATGCAACCACTGCGGCATCTGCTGCGACGATCCGGCCCGAGGAAGCCGCCCATTTCGGCAAGCTCGCCGCCGAATGGTGGGACCCGAACGGCAGCTCGGCGATGCTGCACAAGCTGAACCCGGTGCGGCTGGGTTTCCTGCGCGCGGCCATCGATTCGCACTTTGATGCCGATCCGAAGAGCCTGAAGCCGCTGGCAGGCCGCCGCGCGCTCGATGTCGGCTGCGGGGCGGGGCTGCTTGCCGAACCCCTGGCCCGGCTGGGTGCCGCGGTCACAGCGGTCGATGCAGCACCGGAAAACATCGCAGCAGCGCGCGCGCATGCCGAAGCAGGCGGCCTCGCCATCGATTATCGCGCGGGAGAACTGGCCTCGCTCGGTCTCACCGGCTTCGATCTCGTCACCTCGATGGAAGTGATCGAACACGTGGCAGACAAGGCCGCCTTCGTCGCGGGCCTCGCCGCCGCGCTGGATGAACGCGGCCTCCTCGTCATTTCCACGCCCAACCGCAGCGCCGCCTCGCGCCTCTTGCTGGTCGGCGCGGCAGAGAGCGTGGGCATGGTGCCAAAGGGCACGCACACCTGGTCCGATTTCGTGACGCCGCTCGAACTCAGCGACCTGCTCGCCGATGCGGGCCTTGCCATGGGCAACCCGCAAGGGATCAGCTATTCGCCCGCCAAGGGTCTGCACCTGTCAGACAATCTGGCGCTCAACTACATTGTAACGGCCCAAAAGGTCTGAAGGGGTAAATCTGATGGCCACGGGTAAAGTCTTCGAACGCCACAAGCAGGCCTGGACCACCGATGAAGTGCAAAAGCTGCACACGCTGGCCAAGAAAGGCATGGCGCTCAAGGGCCTCGCCAAGGCGCTGACCCGCAGCGAGGAATCGATCAAGATCCGCGCCAAGGCGGATGGTCTGGAAATCGGCAAGTTGCGCTGAAGGGCTGCCGAGACCCCCGCTACACGTCAACGCTGTCACCCCTTCGTCATCCCCGCGCAGGCGGGGACCCAGAGCCCAGCAGCACTGCGACGCTCTCGATCCCCGCCAGTGCAGGTACGACGGAAGTGGGATAGTGGACGGCAGGGGCCAACTCGCCCCGCGCGGTAGGGGTCACCCCACCGAAGGCAGGAACTTTTCCACCAGTTCGCGCGCCAGTCGCGCCGGGCGCAGCGTGGTCGCATCAAGGCAGCACCAGCTCGATTTCACTTCGGCAAGCACGACCTCGCCGCGCTTGATGATCGTCTCGTAAAACGCGCGCGCGCCCTGCACCCGCTCGAGGATGACATGCGCGATCACCTTGTCCTCAAGGAACGTCGGCCGCCGATAAGTGATGTTGTGGTTGGTCGCGACCCACACGTGATCGGCAATCGCCTGCGCCGGCGCGAAGGCACGCCAGTGGCCGACAACGGCGTCCTGCACCCATTTGAGGTAGGACGCGTTGTTCACGTGCCCCATGAAATCGATGTCTGCGGGATCGACGGTGATCGCAAAAGCGAAAGGGAGCGCGGTATTCACATTTGTGTAGATAACACTGGGAGCCCGATTCGAACAGGGCTTGGCCCAGCCTTTTTTAGACCAATTTGGCGGTCCATTCCGCCTCCTTGAAACCGACCAGCAACCCGCCCGGATGCTCCACGATCGGGCGTTTGATCACCGAGGTATTCGCCACCAGCACAGCCGCTGCGCCAGCACCGCCCAGCGCCTCCTGATCCTCTACCGACAGCTTGCGGAAGGTCGTCCCCGCGCGGTTCACCACCCTTTCGAGCCCCGCCGCCGCGATCCAGCTTGCCACCCGCACCGGGTCCGCGCCCTGCTTCTTGTAGTCGTGGAACGTATAGGCGATTCCCTTGGCGTCGAGCCACGTGCGCGCCTTCTTCACGGTGTCGCAGTTTGGAATCCCATAAAGCGTGATCGTCATGATCCGGGCCTTTCAAAGCGGTGCACCCGGTTCGGCGTGCCCGCAAACAGCGTGTAGCTCTGATAGTATTCCTCGCGGCCCCGGCGCTGCATTTCGGCGTGTTCGGCCACCCGCCGCCAGCCGAGCGCGGCCTCCTCGCTTTCCCATTCGGAAAGGGCGATCACTTCGCCGTCGTCGGCCGTATAACTTTTGAACGAGATATACCCCGGCTGGACGGCGGCCAGTGTCTCCATCGCGTCGGCATCGGCGGAATAGGCCGCAGCATCGAGATCGGCACGCTTGCGGTTGCGGAAGACGACGAGGAACATGAGGCCCCTTTGGCGCAGCAGGCGCGGCGATTGCAAGGCAGAGGTGACAAAAGCAAGAAATTGCGCAATTGCCCTGCGCCATGAGCTTCAACACGTTCGGCCACATGTTCCGCTTCACCACCTGGGGGGAAAGCCACGGCCCCGCGCTCGGCGCGGTCGTCGATGGGTGCCCGCCGGGCCTGCCCCTGAGCGAAACCGACATCCAGCCCTTCCTCGATGCGCGCCGCCCCGGCCAATCGCGCTTCACCACGCAGCGGCAGGAACCGGATCAGGTCAGGATCCTCTCGGGCGTGTTCGAGGGGCGCACCACCGGCACCCCGATCAGCCTGATGATCGAGAACGTCGACCAGCGCTCCAAGGACTACGGCGATGTCGCCAAAGCCTATCGCCCGGGCCACGCCGACTATGCCTATGATGCCAAGTACGGCTTCCGCGACTATCGCGGCGGGGGCCGTTCCTCCGCGCGCGAAACCGCCGCGCGCGTTGCGGCGGGCGGGGTAGCGCG
>CANFIV010000371.1 GCA_947446935.1 Sphingomonadaceae bacterium
ATATGGAGGTGCGCGCCTTCACCAATGTCTGCCGCCACCGCGCAATGCGGCTGGTAGAGGGCACAGCAGGCTGCGCCAAAAAGCTCGTCTGCCCCTATCATGCCTGGGTCTACGAGACCGACGGACGGCTGACCGGCGTGCCGATGAAAGCCGATTATCCCGCGCTCCAGTTGGAGGAGAACGGCCTCGCCCCCGTCGCGCTCGAAGTGTGGCACGGCTTCGTCTTCGTGTGCCTCAAGCCCGGGGCTTTCCCCACTGTCAGTGAGATGATGGCGCCACACGAGGCTGAAATCGCGCCTTACCGTTTCGAGGACATGCGCGTGATCAGCGATATGCGTCTGCGCCCGCGCAGCGTGAACTGGAAGAACGTCGGCGACAACTACTCGGACAACCTCCACATCCCGGTGGCGCATGACGGCCTCGTGCGGATTTTCGGCAAGTCCTACCAGATCGGCGCGGACGATTGGGTCGACCGGCTCAAGGGCGATCTGGTTGACAAGCCCTCCGCCAATTTCTGGGAGCGCTTCTACCAGACGCACCTGCCGCAGGTCGATCACCTGCCCGAGGAAAGTCAGCGCCGCTGGCTCTATTTCAAGCTCTGGCCCAATATGGCGTTCGATATCTATGCCGACCAGATCGACTTCATGCAGTGGCTGCCGATCAGCCCCACCACCTGCATCCTGCGCGAAATGGCCTATGCGTTGCCGGACGCAAGCCGCACGATGAAGCTGGTGCGCTATGCCAATTGGCGCATCAACCGCGTGGTCAACAAGGAAGACACCTGGCTGATCGAGCGCGTGCAGCAGGGCATGGCGTCTGACACTTACGGCGCTGGCCCGATTGGCCGGAGCGAGGTCTGCCTGCGCAGCTTCGCTCGCAAAATCCGCGCGCTGACGCCCGAGGCAAGGCTGCACAGAGCGCCACCTGCGGGGTGGAGCAAAGCGTAAAGCCCTCTCTCCTTCAGGGGAGAGGGTTGGGAGAGGGGCACAAGCGCCTCGATCCCCTCTCAACTCCGGCTAGGCAGACAAGCTGCCAAGCCTTCGTATCTCTCCCCTGAAGGGGAGAGAGCAGGCAAGAAACGATACAAGACCCCCGGGAGCAATCGAATGAACAACCGCTACGACGCGATCATCATTGGCGGCGGCCACAATGGCCTGACCTGCGCGTTCTATCTCGCCCGCGCCGGCATGAAAGTGCGCGTGCTCGAACGCCGCGACATCGTGGGCGGAGCTTGCGTTACCGAGGAGTTCCACCCCGGATTCCGCAATTCCACCGCGAGCTACACCGTGAGCCTGCTGCGGCCCAAAGTGATCGCAGACATGAAGCTGCACGAGCGCGGCTTTCGCATCATTGAGCGCACGATCAGCAACTTCTTTCCGTTCGAGAACGATTATCTCAAGCTCGGTGGCGGCGCAGGGCGGACCGAGGCGGAATTTGCGCGCTTCAACAAGAAGGACGCCGAGGCTTATCAGCACTACGACGCGGCGCTCGAAAAGGTGGCGCAGGTGCTGCGCGATATCGCGCTGAAGACGCCGCCCAATGTCGGTGGCGGCGTGCGCTCGCTGCTCTCCGCCGCGCAGCAGGGCTGGCCCATCGCGAACCTCAGCCTCGAAGTGCAGCGCGATCTGCTCGACATCTTCACCAAGTCGGCGCGCGATTTCCTCGATGGCTGGTTCGAGGATGACCATGTCAAGACCGCGTTCGGCTTCGATGCGGTGGTCGGCAACTATGCCGGCGTCTCCACCCCCGGTTCTGCCTATGTGCTGCTGCACCACGTGTTCGGCGAAGTGAACGGCAAGTTCGGCGCATGGGGCCACTCGGTCGGCGGCATGGGCGCGATCACGCAGGCCATGGCGCGCGCCTGCGCCGAAGAGGGCGTGGAGATCAGCCTTGAAGCGCCGGTTTCCAAAGTTCTCGTCAACAACGGCAAAGCCGTGGGTGTGAAGCTGGAAGGCGGAGAGGAGCTTTATGCGCCGACCATCGCGGCCAACGTCGGCCCGGCGCTGCTCTATCGCCAGCTGGTCGATAGCAGCGATCTCGATGCGGATTTCAACCGCCGCATCAAGAACTACAAGACCGGCTCGGGCACGTTCCGCATGAACGTGGCGCTGTCCGAACTCCCCGATTTTACCGTGCTGCCGGGCAAGGAAAAGGCCGAGCACCACACCGCCGGGATCATCATCGCGCCGGGCATGGACTATATGGACCAGGCCTTCATCGATGCGCAGCAGTTCGGCTGGTCGAAGAAGCCGATCATCGAGATCAAGCTGCCCACCACCATCGACGACAGCCTCGCCCCTCCGGGCGGACACATCGCCAGCCTGTTCTGCCAGCAGTTCGCGCCCGAGTTGCCCGATGGCAAGTCTTGGGACGATTGCCGCGAGGAAGTGGCCGACCTCATCATCGACACCGTCACCGACCACGCGCCCAACTTCAAGGGTGCTGTGCTCGGCCGGCAGATTCACTCGCCGCTCGATCTGGAGCGCAAGTTCGGCCTCATCGGCGGCGACATCTTCCATGGCACCATGGGCCTCGACCAGCTTTGGGCCGCACGGCCGGTGCTGGGTCATGGCGATTACCGCTCGCCGATCAAGGGTCTCTACATGTGCGGTTCGGGCACCCACCCCGGCGGCGGCGTGACCGGCGCGCCGGGGCATAATGCTGCGGCAGAAATCATCCGCGACCGCGGCACGCTTTGGAAAGCGCTGCACCGGGTGCGGTAAGGGATTACCCCTCCGTCAGCCCTGTGGGCCGACACCTCCGCATTTGCACTTCGTGAAAATGGGGAGGACCTTCCTGATCCTCCCTGTTTTGGCGAAGCCCAAACGGGGAGGGGTAGCGCCCGAAGGGTGGTGGAGGGCTATCTGCGCTACATCAGCGACAGAAGCTCCAGAAGGATCTGCAGCAAAAGCGGCAACAGCTGGATCGCCACCTGCAGCATCAACCACAGCACCCACGCCGTGATCACCCCGGCGATAATCCAGTGTTGCTTGCAATAATAAAGATAGCGCAGCCACAATCGCTTCCACCAGCGAGCCTTCATGCAGGCACCGCCACCTGCCCTCGCCGCACAGCCAGGTAAACCGGCACCCCCGCCAGCACG
>CANFIV010000372.1 GCA_947446935.1 Sphingomonadaceae bacterium
CGCCCGCCAAGATCGATCACTTTAGGCGCGGAATAGGCCTCAAGCAGCTCCTCACCGCCAACGGCCACGATCCGATCACCCTTCACCGCCACCGCGGTCTTGAGCGAGAACGCGCGGTCCACCGTGATGACCCGCGCGTGGTGGAGAATGAGATCGACCGCATCGCGCGCGAAAGCCGCTTGTGCCGGAAGCGCAAGGCTTGCCGCAATGAAACCGCCCCGCAGCCACTTGCCGATACGCGAACCCGCCATCCTCATGCCCCCTGATCAAGACCCGTGCCCGAAGCAAACCCCGAACACTTGTCCTAGATCGTATCAAGGGGAATCAAGCGTGTCGAATCCCTTCGCTCAGCACTCGACGACGTTGACCGCGAGCCCGCCTTGCGAGGTTTCCTTGTATTTGTCGCGCATGTCGAACCCGGTCTGGCGCATCGTCTCGATCACTTTGTCGAGGCTGACCATATGCTCGCCATCGCCCAGGAGCGCGAGACGCGACGCGTCGATGGCTTTCACCGCCCCCATGGCATTGCGCTCGATGCAGGGGATCTGCACGAGGCCGCCGACCGGATCGCAGGTGAGCCCGAGATTGTGCTCCATGCCGATTTCCGCAGCGTTCTCGATCTGCGCGTTGCTGCCGCCCAACACAGCGGTGAGCCCCGCCGCTGCCATCGAACAGGCCACGCCCACTTCGCCCTGGCAGCCAACTTCGGCGCCCGAGATCGAGGCGTTGCGCTTGTAAAGCGCGCCGATGGCCGCTGCCGTGAGAAGGAAAGTACGCCGCCCGGCGATGTCGCCGCGATAGCAGCGTTCGTAGTAGCGCAGCACCGCCGGGATGATGCCCGCCGCGCCGTTGGTCGGCGCGGTGACAACACGGCCACCGGCAGCGTTCTCCTCGTTCACCGCCATGGCCCACAAGTTGATCCAGTCCAGCACCACCAGCGGATCGCTGAGCGCGGCCTGCTGGCGCGCGACAAGTTCCGCCGCAATCGCTTGCGCGCGGCGCTTCACCCGCAGCCCGCCGGGCAGCACTCCGCCCTGCGATGTGCCGCGATCGATGCAGGCGGCCATCGTGTCGGCGAGCAGATCGAGCCCGGCCTCGATCTCGACAAGTGGGCGCAGCGCGGTCTCGTTCGCGAGCATGAGGTCTGCAATGGAGAGTCCGGCCTCGCTCGCCATCGCCAGCAGCTCGTCGCCCGAGGTGAACGCATAAGGCACAGGTGCAGTATCGCCGGCTGGCGCATTGCGCTGCGCTTCGTCTTCATCGAGCACGAAGCCACCGCCGACCGAATAGTAAAAGCGGCGCAAGAGCACCCTGTCATTGGCGGCAAAGGCGGTGAGCGCCATGGCGTTGCTGTGGAACGGCTGACGCTCGCGCTGGTGGAAATGGAGATCGTCGGCAGGCGCGAAACGCGCTCGGTGCGTGCCAAGAAGATCGATTTCGCCCGTCGCATTGACCGCGGAAATTTTCGCGTGGGCTGCGTCTATATCAACCTCAGCGGGTGTCTCGCCCATCAGGCCGAGCAGCACGGCGGTATCGGAGGCGTGGCCTTTTCCCGTCAGCGCGAGAGAGCCGTAGAGATCGACTTCAACGCGCGCGGTGACGTCCAGCAGCCCGCCCGCTTCCAGCGCCAGACAGAACCGGCGCGCAGCCACCATCGGCCCCACGGTATGCGAGCTCGAAGGCCCGATGCCGATCTTGAACAGCTCGAATGTGCTGACTGTCATGCGCGTTCGGGGATACCAGCGAGCAGCGGCTCGTGGCCCCACGTGGTGAGCGCACGGCACAAGTCCGAGCCGGAAAGGCCAACGGTCGCGGTGTTCCGCAAGGGGTGGACATGGACTATGCCAGCAGTCGCAAGTTCCGGATCAAGAACCACGCGCACCGCATGGCCCCTATCGTTCAGCGCCGCGAGCGGAGTAACCGACCCCGGCGTCACACCGAGCAGCGCTTCCATGTCTTCGGCTTTTCCGAAGCTCAGCTTTTTGGAGCCGATCGCCCCGGCGAGTGCCTTGAGGTCAACCCGCTTGGCATGCTCGACGGTCACCAGCCAGAACTGCCCGCCGGAATCCTTGAGGAACAGGTTCTTGGTATGCGCGCCGGGCAACGCATCGTGGATTGCGAGGCTTTCCTCGACCGTAAACACGGCTTCGTGTTCAAGGATCGACCAGCCGATACCGAGCGCCGCGAGCTCTTCCCTAAGCGCCGCCTCGCTCATTTCGCGCCATGCATCGCAGCGAGAAACGCATGCCATAGCCAGGTGGCGAAGCTGCGCCAGACTTCGACGTGCCAGCGCGTCTCGCTCTCTCGCCAGATCACGATTTCGACCGTCTCGAACACAGTGCGCGTCGCCCGGCCAACACCCATGCGTGCCAGATCAAGCGGGCAGCCGCTGCAAAGCACGGCCAGCGCGCCGGGGCCTTCGAGCACGAGGCCAAGTGCACGCGAGGAGACATCGACGACGCTCACGGCAAGGCCCTCGCCGCGCGGCAGGTCGAAATTGTCGGGCAGCACGACATACCATTCGTCCGGCCCAAGGCAGGCGATCCCGGCATCCGTATCACCGATCCGTTTGGGAACATCGCGGCCCAGCACGCCTTCCAGCACAGCCGGATCGCGCGCGCGCAGCGAATAGCGAACGAGGTCGGCAGCGATCGAAAGGCGCACACCGGCCGCTTCAACCGGCTCGGTACCCAGCTTCAGGTCTGCGGCGGACACCGCCATGGGCGCAATCTCAACCATTGAGGCGGCTCCCTTCGGCATCATAGAACATCGGGGCCACGACCTTGGCGCTGATCACGCCTTCCGGCATTGGCACATAGAGCGTCTGGCCCATCAGCGCGCGACCATCGGCGACCAGAGCCATCGCAATCGAGCGCCCCAGCGTGGCGCTGTGATAGGACGAGGTGACATGGCCGATCATCTTCATCGGCACCGACTGCGACGGGTCCGCCACGATCTGCGCGCCCTCTTCCAGCACTGCCTGCGGGTCCTCTGTGCGACGCCCCACCAGCTGCTTGCGCCCTGCCGCCACGCTATCGGGGCGCGCGAGCGCGCGCGTGCCGACGACATCAGGCTTCTTCTTGCCGACCGCCCAGCCGAGC
>CANFIV010000373.1 GCA_947446935.1 Sphingomonadaceae bacterium
ACAAGGCCGACAATGGCCTTCGTCCCGTCGCGCTCGAGAATATCGGCGGCCTGATCTTCCTGTGCCTATCGGACAATCCGCCGCCGATCGACCGCGTGAAAGCCGATATCGAAGAGCAGATCGCGATCTACGACATGACCAAGCTCAAGGTTGCGGTGCAGGACGACTTGATCGAGCCCGCCAACTGGAAGCTCGTGATGGAAAACAACCGCGAGTGCTATCACTGCGATGCGAGCCATCCCGAACTGATGAAGTCGCTTTCGACTTATGGGTTCGGCAAGGGCCTGCCCGAGGACGGCGAGGACGATGTGGTCGATGATGCCGCGTTCGATGCCATGCTGGAAGCGCAGCGCCAGCGCTGGCAGGACCTCGGCATCTATCACGAACTGATCGAGTTTCCCGATAACTGGTGGCACCGCGTGGCGCGTCTGCCGCTGGCCAATGGTGCTGTTACGCAGACGCTGGACGGCAAGCCGGCCTCGAAAAAGCTGATCTGGCCGCATGGCGATCAGGAGCAGACCAGCCTTTCGGTGTGGACCCAGCCCAATTCGTGGCACCATTTCTGCTGCGATCACGTGGTGACGTTCTCGCTCACCCCGCTGGGCCCGGACAAGACACTGCTGCGCACAACCTGGCTCGTGCACGAAGATGCAGTTGCAGGTGTCGACTACGACCCCGATAACCTCACTGCAGTGTGGCGCGCGACCAACGCGCAGGACAGCCACCTCTCGGCGGTCAACCACGCCGGGATCAAGGGCGATGGCTACCGCCCGGGCATGTATTCGGTTGAGGAGAAGCTGGTGGACGCGTTCAAGACCTTCTATGTCGAGCGCAGCCGCGCCGCTCTGGAGGGGTGAAGGTATGAAGCGGTTTTCCGGCTTCAATCTGATCGGTCAGGCGTTTCGCAGCCATCAGGGCTGGCCCGAGCATTGGCCCGACAAGGCCCCCAAGGCGAGCTACGATGCGATCATCGTCGGCGCTGGCGGGCATGGGCTCGGCGCGGCCTATTACCTCGCGAAGAAGTACGGCATCACCAATGTTGCGGTGATCGAGAAGGGCTGGCTGGGCGGCGGCAACACCGGCCGCAACACCACGATCATCCGCTCGAACTACCTCTATGACGAGAGCGCGCATCTCTATGATCACGCGGTCAAGCTGTGGGACGGGCTGAGCCAGGAACTCAACTACAACATCATGTATTCCAAGCGCGGCGTGCTGATGCTCGCGCACAACGTGCATGATGTGCAGAGCTTCAAGCGCCACATCCACGCCAACCGGCTGAACGGCGTCGACAACGAATGGCTGACGGCGGAAGAGTGCAAGGCCTATTGCCCGCCGCTCGATATTTCGCCGAACACGCGCCATCCGGTGTTGGGCGGGGCTTTGCAACGGCGCGGCGGCACCGCGCGGCATGACAGCGTGGCCTGGGGCTATGCCCGCGCAGCCGCGGCGCTGGGCGTCGACATCATCCAGAACTGCGCGGTGACGGGCGTCCGGCGCGGCGCTGACGGCGCGGTTGAAGGCGTCGAGACCGAGCGCGGCTTCATCGCCTCGAAGCGCGTGGGTGTTTCTGCGGCGGGCAGCACCTCGCTGGTGATGAAGATGGCGGGGCTCGATTTCCCGCTCGAAAGCTATCCGCTTCAGGCACTTGTTTCAGAGCCGGTGAAGCCGATCTTTCCTTGCGTGGTCATGTCGAACACGGTTCACGCCTATATGAGCCAGTCCGACAAGGGCGAGCTGGTGATTGGTGCGGGCACCGACCAGTATACCAGCTATTCGCAGCGCGGCGCGTTCCACATCGTGGAGCACACCTTGGCGGCGATCTGCGAAATTTTCCCCATCTTCACGCGCATGCGCATGCTGCGCACTTGGGGCGGGATCGTGGACGTGACGCCGGACCGCTCGCCGATTCTCGGAAAGACGCCGGTGAAGGGGCTCTACGTGAACTGCGGCTGGGGCACCGGCGGGTTCAAGGCGACCCCTGGCGCGGGTGATCTCCTCGCTTACACAATGGCGCACGATGCGCCTCACGCGATCAACGCGCCCTACAACCTCGACCGGTTCCGCAACGGCCGGCTGATCGACGAGGCGGCCGCTGCCGCCGTCGCGCACTGAGGCCTTTGAAATGCTGCTGATCCATTGCCCCTATTGCGAAGAGGCACGGCCCGAGGTCGAATTCGTCTATGGCGGTGAGGCGCATATCGCGCGCCCGCTCGACCCCTCGACCTATTCCGATGGCGAGTGGGAGGAATTTCTCTACATCCGCAACAATCCGCGCGGTCGGCACCATGAACGGTGGCGCCATACGCATGGCTGCGGGCGCTTCTTCAATGCGGTGCGCGATACGGTAACGGATCGCTTCGAGACGACTTACAAGGCCGGGGAGCCGCGGAAATGAGCGGATTCCGGTTGGCAGACGGCGGGCGTATCGATCGCCGCACGAAGCGCGCGTTCACGTTTGATGGCAAAGCCGAGTGGGGCTATGCGGGCGACAGCCTCGCCTCCGCGCTGCTCGCGCAAGGTCGGATGCTGTTTGGCCGCTCGTTCAAGTATCACCGCCCGCGCGGCATTTTGGGCGCAGGTGTTGAAGAACCCAACGCGCTGGTAACGGTGGATCGCGGGCCCGGGCGCGTGACGCCCAATCTGCGCGCGCCTTCGGTAGCGCTGCACGACGGTCTCGTGGCTTCCAGCCAGAACCGCTTTCCGTCGCTGCGCTACGACCTTGTGGCGTTGAATGACCGGTTCGGTGCTTTCTTCCCGGCGGGGTTCTACAACAAGACTTTCATGTGGCCGCGCGCCGCGTGGGAGAAGGTCTACGAGCCGATCATCCGCCGTCTGGCCGGGCTGGGCGACAGCCCCACGACGCGCGATCCGGACCACTACGATGCGACGTATGCGCACTGCGAGACGCTGGTTGTCGGCGCGGGGCCTGCGGGCATCGTAGCGGCGCTGGAGGCGGCTGCCGGTGGCGGACGCGTGATCCTGATCGACGAGCAGGAAGAAATCGGCGGCGGTGCTCTCAGCGATCCGGCGCAGTGGGCCTGGCTGGCCGAGGCAAGTGCGCATCTGGCGGTGATGGACAACGTCACTGTCCTCTCGCG
>CANFIV010000374.1 GCA_947446935.1 Sphingomonadaceae bacterium
CTGTTCGATGTGATCGGCGGGGTGAATCCGGTGAAGGCCTATTCCAACGTCACGCTGCCGCTGCTCGACTACAAGGGCCAGAAGGGCTTCAGCGATCTCAGTTGGCGCGCGGCGCTCAACTACAAGGCGGGCGACACGCTGGTCTATGCCTCGTTCTCGAAGGGCTACAACAGCGGCGGCTACGCAGGCGGTGCTTCGACCGATGCGCTGCAGCTCACGCCGTTCAACTCCGAAAAGCTCTATGCCTATGAAGTGGGCCTCAAAACCGAGCTGCTCGACCGGAAGCTGCGGTTCAACACCTCGGCGTTCTATTATGATTACCGCGATCTGCAGGTCTTCGTGTTCGACCTGACGGGCCCGATCCCCGTGCAGCGCAAGCTCAACGCGGGCAACGCGGAGATTTACGGGCTCGAGGCGGAAGTGACCGTTCGGCCGACGCGGAATGTCGATCTGTTCGGCGCGGTGACCGTGATGCACAGCGAATACAAGAAGTTCGCTGCGCTTGGTGGGGTAAGCTATTCGGGCAACCGGCTGGTCAATGCACCCAAGTTCGCGTTTTCCGGCGGGGTGAACCTGACTGTGCCGCTGGGCGATATGGGCGCACTCCATGGCCGGGTAGACGGCACGTACGTGTCCTCGATCGCGCTGTTCCCGGACAATGCGGCGAACACCGAAGTGAAGAGCCACGGGCAGATCAACGCGCGGCTTGGCTGGCAATCGCCGTCGAAAACCTATGAAGTGGCGCTCTGGGTCAAGAACCTCAACAGCGCGCGCTATATCTCCTCAATTGCGCCAGTTATCACGCAGGATCAGATCAACTACAACGATCCGCGCACCTTCGGGGTGCAGCTGGTGGCGCATTTCTGACGACCAAGGTTTTGGCGAGAGGCGATAAAATAGCATGACCGATGTACACGGCTGGCTCGCGCAGTTCGGGCAGGCGATCAATGCCAGTGACGGTGATGCGGTCGCGGCGCTGTTTCTGCCAGAGGGGTTCTGGCGCGATCACGTCGCATTCGGCTGGACGCTGGCGACGCATGAGGGCGCGGCAGCGATTGCTGCATTTGCAGCGGCGCGGGGGGCGGCATCTGGCGCTTCGAACTGGGCCAGCGATGCACCTGAAGGCGCGACCGAGGGTTACATCAGCTTCGAGACGGCAGTGGGCCGCGGGCAGGGCTATCTGCGGCTCGCGGGCGGCAAGGCCGTCACGTTCTACACCGCGCTTGCCGAATTGAAGGGCTTCGAGGAGCCGCTCGGCACGCGCCGACCCTCGGGGCTGGTCCAAGATCCGGAAGGACGCGGGCGCAGCTGGAAGCAGCTGCTCGCGGACGAAGTGGCCAGCTATGGCCCGGACAAGAGCCCTTATGTGCTGGTGATCGGCGCGGGGCAGGGCGGGCTGGTGATCGGTGCGCGCCTCAGGATGCTCGGCGTGCCGTGCCTGCTTGTCGACAAATATCCACGCATCGGCGACCAGTGGCGCTCGCGCTATTCCTCGCTGACGCTGCACGATCCGGTCTGGTACGATCACATGCCTTATGTGCCCTATCCGGCGCATTGGCCGGTCTATCCGCCCAAGGACAAGGTGGCCGACTGGCTGGAAGCCTATGCCGGAATGATGGAAGTGCCGGTGTGGAATTCGACCGAGTGCACCAACGTGGAGCGCGATTCCGCAAGCGGGACATGGACGGTCCAGCTCCGGCGCGGCGATGAGGACGTTACGCTCCATCCGCAGCACGTGATCATGGCGCTGGGCAATGCCGGGTTCCCGCGCATGCCCGAGATTGCGGGCGCAGAGACGTTCAAGGGCCCGTTGTTGCATTCAAGCGCGCATCCGGGCGGCGAAGGGCTTGCGGGCGAGCGGGTGATCGTGATCGGTGCGAACAACAGCGCCCACGATATTGCCATGGATCTGGTGATCCATGGCGCGCATCCCGTGATGATCCAGCGAAGCTCCACGCATATCATCCGCCAGTCGAACATGACCGACATCATGCTGAAGCCGATCTATTCGGAAGAGGCGGTGGCGGCTGGGATGACGACCGACAAGGCGGATGTCATGGGCGCCAGCGTGCCGCTGCGGTTGCAGGAACCCCACGCCCGCGCAACCTGGGACTCGCTCAAGCAAATCGAAGCCCCGTTTTACGGCGCGCTGGAGAAGGCTGGCTTCGCGATCGATTTTGGCATCGACGGCACTGGCATTTCGATGAAGTACCAGCGCACCGGCTCGGGCTATTATATCGATGTCGGTGCCTGCGATATGGTGATCGACGGGCGGATCGCGCTGCGCTCCGGGCTGGAAATCGAGCGGATTGTCGAGGACGGGCTGATCCTGGCCGACGGCAGCCACGAACGCGCCGACCGCATCATCTATGCCACCGGCTTCGGCGCGATGGAGGAATGGGTCGAAGTGCTGAGGGGCGCCGATGTCCGCGAGAGGCTTGGCCGCTGCTGGGGCGATGGCTCTGGCGTCAAAGGCGATCCGGGCCCATGGGAAGGCGAAATCCGCAACATGTGGAAGCCGACGGCTGAGCCGGGCCTGTGGTTCATGGGCGGCAATTTCGCGCAAGGGCGCTACTATTCGCGGCTTCTCGGGCTGCAACTCAAGGCGCGGTATGAAGGCCTGCCCGTAGAACCCTACGCGGCGTAAGCAGCGGGTCGCGGGCGGGCTGCGAGGGCGGCGAGCACCATGACGAGGCTCGCCACCACCGCGCCGACGCAGGCCAGCACCACGGTATCGAGCCCGCGATCGGCAAAGGCCACGCCCGCCACAGTGGGCAGGATCGCTGCGCCGAGCAATTGGGCCGAGGCAGAGAAGGGCAGGCTGCGGCGTGTCGGGTCCGCTTCGAGCAGGAAGCCGGTGAGCGCCGGGGTGGCGATCATCCACACGACGCCGTAGCCGACAACCAGCGCCCAGCCGAGCGCGCCATCTGCGCCGCGCAGCAACAACCAGCCGACAATGCCGAGCAGCACTGCGGCCATCGCAATGACCCGCCCGCCACTGTGGCCGCGCTCGCCGAGCGCAATGGCGACTAGGGCGCCGCCCATCTGGCCCACCATCGAGGCGGTAAGCATCGGCGTTATTTTTTCGGCGGGCA
>CANFIV010000375.1 GCA_947446935.1 Sphingomonadaceae bacterium
ACCGGCTATCCTGCTCCGTTCAATACCGCCGTTGCAGGACACTGGTATCGCCGCCTCGGACCCGCGAGCGGGCTTACGCACATGGGCGTGAGCCATGTGGTGCTGAAACCTGGCGCCTGGTCCTCCCACCGCCACTGGCATGATTCAGAGGACGAGTTTATCGTGATCCTGTCTGGCGAGGCAGAACTGGTCGATGACACCGGTGTGCAGGTCATGCGCGCGGGCGATTGTGCGAGCTTTCCGGCGGGCGAGGCCAACGGCCACCATTTGCGCAACATGTCTGATGCGGACTGCGTGCTCATTGCCGTCGGCGCTGGCGACCGCGACGGCGGCGGCGGGTATTCCGATATCGACATGACGTTCAGCGGCGATGACTACTTCCACAAGGACGGCACACCGTACGCAGCGGACAGAATTCCCTGAGCGTAGACCTCTGAGTGTAGACCCCTGAGTGTAGACCCTTCAGCGTTCAGCCTTGTGCCGCGGCGTCCCAGCGTGGGATCGCCCACGGCTCTTGCGCCGCAGCGGCAACCCAGGCTTGCAGCCACTCGTGTTCCCACACTGCGTCCATATAGGCGGCCGCGAAGCCCGGCACCGGCACGCCATAGATGCGCAGTCGCGCGACGATCGGCGCGTAAAAGATATCGGCCGCGCCGAAGCTGCCGAACAGGAATGGCCCGCCTTCGCCAAACCGCGCGCGCGCCTCGGCCCAGAGCGTGAGGATGCGCACGACATCGGCGCGCACCGCTTCGCTCACTGCTTTGGTGAAAGGCGCAATTCTGAGGTTCATCGGCATCTCGCTGCGCAGCGCGCCATAGCCCGAATGCATTTCGGCAACCATCGCGCGCGCCATCGCGCGGGCCGGTTCAGCCTTGGGCCAGAAGCGGTCGCGCCCGACCTTGTCCGCCAGATGTTCGAGGATGGCGAGGCTGTCCCACACCACGGCCTCGCCGTCCCACAGCACCGGCACCTTGCCATGCGAGGGCGCGAGTTCGTCCAGTCGCAGCTTCGCCTCGTCCCAGCCGGCGCCATAAAGCGGGACCACCTGCGTTTCAAAGCTGAGGCCGGACTGCTTGGCGGCCAGCCAGCCGCGCAGGGACCAGCTCGAATAGGATCTGTTGCCGATGATCAGTTTCATGAGGAACTCCGCCTGCCCGCCATGGTCGATCCTCTCCCCGCGCGGTTCGGGTAAACATTCAGGCTGCGCCTGTCGAGGCCGGGCGAACGGTTAGTGTTTCGCGAGGCGTCACCGGGGTTTCGAAAGCGGCAAAACGCGCCATGCCGTCGCGCGGCTCCGAACCCGCAGAGCCCGGGGCATGGTACAAGCCGCAGCCTGAAAAATCAGGTTTCCGAATCCGCCAGAACCGCTGCGCGCAGTTCGGCAATCCCCATCTTCAGCTCGGATGAGGTGATGTGGATCTTGGGGAAAGCCGCTGTGCGCTTGCGCGCCGCTGCCTCGGTCGCGGCGACGACAGCAGCCAGTTCGCTTGCCTTGATCTTGTCCGCCTTGGTCAGCACCACGCGGTAGCCGACAGCGGCCTCGTCCAGCATCTGCATCATGTCGTCATCGACGGGCTTGAGGCCGTGCCGTGCATCGACCAGCAGCAGCGTGCGCTTCAGCACCACGCGTCCGCGCAGGAAATCGCGCACCAGCCGCCGCCATTTCTCGGTGACCGAAGGCGGGGCCTTGGCAAAGCCGTAACCCGGCATGTCGACCAGTCTGAGCGAGATCGGATCGCCCACCTCGAAGAAATTGAGCTCCTGCGTACGCCCGGGCGTCACCGATGTCCGCGCAATCGACTTGCGGCCGGTCAGCGCATTGAGCAGCGAGGACTTGCCCACATTCGAGCGCCCGGCAAAGGCGATCTCGGGCACTTCAGGATCGGGCAGGAACTTGAGCGCGGGCGCGGACTTCAGGAACTCGATGGGTCCCGCAAACAAGACCCGCGCGCGCTCCTCAAGCTCGGCCTGCGCGGCGGCTTCGGCCCGCGCTTCCAGATTGCCTTCCAGTTCAGCGGTCATCGCGTTTTCGGCTTGTTGGGCGGCGTTCCCGCCGACTTCTGCTCACGTGCGACCACCCGATCGATATCGAGCTGGTCCTTGTTCGCCTGCGCCTTCAATTGCGGATGCCGACTGTAGAGATACTTCTGCTGCGCAATGGTCAACATGTTCGAGGTGATCCAGTAAATCAGGAGGCCCGCCGCAAAGGGCGCCATCACGAACATCATCATCCACGGCATCAGGCTCATCACCTGCTGCTGTGCCGGATCCATCGCCGCAGGCTGCAGCTTGAACTGCGCCCACATCGTGATGCCGAGCAGGATCGCGAGCACGCCGATGGCCAGGAACGCGGGCGGAGTGAACGGCAGCAGCCCGAACAGGTTCAGAACATGCAGCGGATCGGGCGCGGAGAGGTCCTTGATCCACAGCGCAAAGGGCTGGTGACGCATCTCGATGGTCAGCACCAGCACCTTGTAGAGCGCAAAGAACACCGGAATCTGCAGGAAAATCGGCAGGCAGCCGGCGAGTGGGTTCACCCCTTCCGCCTTGTAGAGCGCCATGATTTCCTGCTGCTGCTGCGCCTTGTCGTCCTTGAAGCGTTCCTGGATGACTTTCAGCTTGGGCTGGATCGCACGCATCGCCGCCATGGAGGCGAACTGGCGCTGCGCCACGGGGAACATCATGCCGCGCACGATCAGCGTGAGCAGGATAATCGCGAGGCCAAAGTTGTGAACCGCGCGGAACAGCGAATCGAGCAGCCAGAAGATCGGCTTTTCGAACCAGCGGAACCAGCCCCAGTCGATCGAGAGCGAGAAGTTGGGAATGCCCTGCGCCTCATAGGCCTCAAGCACCCGGTTTTCCTTGGCCCCGGCAAACAGGCGCACGTTCTGCGTGGCGGTCTGCCCTGCCGCGACATTGACGACCGGATAGATCAGGTCGGCACGGAAGATATCCGGCGCGACCATCCGGAAATCGCCCTGCGGGCGCGTAGCCGCATTCGGGGCGGGATCGGGGATCAGCGCGGAAAGCCAATAGATGTCGGTGAAGCCGATCCAATTGGCCTGCCCCTCTGGGCTGACCGTGCCGGCGG
>CANFIV010000376.1 GCA_947446935.1 Sphingomonadaceae bacterium
CAGCCCGCTGGTGGGAAGCGGAGAAGGCGAATGAACCTCGGCAAGCTGGCCGCCGCCGCCGGCGTTCCCCTTCCGGCAGAAAGCGGTGCCCTGACCGCAGCACAGGTCACCGGCTTTGCCATTGATCACCGCAAGGTCGCACCCGGCACCGTGTTCGGCGCGTTTACCGGCGCGCGCTTCAATGGCGAGGACTTCATTGCCGCCGCCGTGGCTGCGGGTGCCATCGCCGTGGTCGCGCGGCCTGAAGCCAACGTCGAAGGCGCGGTCCATATCGCCGACCCGCTGCCGCGCCGCATGTTCGCGCGCCTCGCCGCCCCGTTCTTTGCGCCCGTGCCGGAAACGCTGGTTGCTGTCACGGGCACCAACGGCAAGACGTCGACAGTCGAGATGACGCGCCAGCTGTGGCGCATGGCGGGCTTCAGCGCGGCTTCGATCGGCACGCTTGGCGTCACTACGGCCGATGAGAGCGTCTCCACCGGCCTCACTACACCCGATATCGTCACCTTCCTTGCCAACTTGACGGGCCTGGCGCGCGAGGGCGTGAGCCATGTCGCCTACGAAGCTTCGAGCCACGGCCTCGACCAGTTCCGCAACGAGGGCCCGCGCGTCGCCGCCGGGGCCTTCACCAATCTCAGCCGCGATCACCTCGATTACCACGGCACGATGGAGGCCTATTTCGCCGCCAAGATGCGCCTGTTCGGCGATGTCGTGGCAGAAGATGGCGCAGCGGTGATCTGGGCCGATGACACATGGTCCGCGCAGGCCACCGCTGCCGCCAAGGCGCGCGGCCTGCGGCTTATCACCGTCGGCGAGGCGGGGGACACGGTACAACTGCTTGCGCGCGCACCCACCCAGCTCGGTCAGACGCTGGAGATTGCCTTTGAAGGATCGCGCCGAAAGTTCGATCTGCCGCTGATCGGGGCCTATCAGGCCGCCAACGCGCTGGTCTCTGCGGGGCTGGTCATTGCGACCGGCGGCGATCCGGCGGCCACGTTCGCGGCGCTTGCCCGCATTCAGCCGGTGCGCGGGCGGCTCGAGCGTGCGGCGCTGAACCGTGCCGGTGCACCTGTCTATGTGGACTATGCGCACACCCCCGATGCGATCACCGCTGCAATCGCGGCGCTGCGCCCGCACGTAGGTGCCGAGATGAACGGCCGCCTGATCACCATAATCGGCGCGGGCGGGGACCGCGACGTGGGCAAGCGCGCGCCAATGGGTGCGGCAGCCTGCGCGGGTTCGGACGTGGTGATCGTCACCGACGACAATCCGCGCGGCGAGGATGCAGGCGCGATTCGCGCGGCAGTCCTTTCCGGCTGCAACGCAAAGGCCCGCGAGATCGGTGACCGGCGCGAGGCGATTTCCGCCGCGATCGCGCTCGCCGGAGCTGGGGATATCGTCCTTGTCGCGGGCAAGGGGCATGAGCAAGGGCAGATCGTGGGGCGCGGCGATGCCATGCGCGTCCTGCCGTTCGACGATGTGCAAGTGGCGCGGGAGTGTACTCAATGAATGCCCATCCGGCCTTGCTGCAATGGCCCAAGGACACCAGCGACGACCTGGGCATCGCGCTGTGGACCGCAGCGGAGATCGCGGAAGCAACCGGCGGCAAGGCTTCGGGCCAATTTGCCGTGTCCGGCTGCGCAACCGACAGCCGCGAAATCCTGCCGGGCGATCTGTTTATCGCGCTGAAGGGCGCGGAAAGCGACGGGCACCGTTTTCTGGAGGGTGCCTTTGCCCGGGGCGCCGCTGCCGCGCTGGTCGAACACCCGGTGCAATGGCCGCATGTGCTGGTCGCCGATACAGCCAAGGCGCTTTATGATCTGGGCCGCGCGGCGCGCGCGCGTGTTGATGCGGCAGTGATCGGCGTAACGGGCTCCGCGGGCAAAACGGGCGTGAAAGAGGCGCTTTTTGCCGCGCTCGATCGCGGCAGTCGTGGCCGTGCGCATCGCTCGGTCAAGAGCTACAACAACCACGTCGGCGTGCCGCTCAGCCTCGCGCGCATGCCTTCGCGCACGCGCTTCGGCGTGCTCGAAATGGGCATGAACCACGCGGGCGAACTTGCTGCGCTCACCCGTCTGGTGCGCCCGCATGTCGCCATTGTCACCACGATCGCGCCCGCGCATATCGGCCACTTCTCTGGCGAGGAGGCGATTGCGGACGCCAAGGCCGAGATCTTCGAAGGGCTGGAAGTCGGCGGCACCGCCATCATTCCTGCGGACAGCCCGCATTACGAGCGCCTTCGCGAAGCCGCCGCGCGCAGTGCCGGTTCGGTCGTCAGCTTCGGGCGCAGTGACCATGCCGATGCGCGCCTGCTCGATGCTGTCGCCGCACCCGGCGGCGGTACGCTTGTCACCGCCGCATTCTCGGGCAAGCTTGGCACGCGCAAGCTGTGCTACACCATCGCGATGCCAGGCGCGCATTGGGTGGACAATTCGCTCGCTGTCATGGCCGCCGTTGCCGCAGTGGGCGGCGATCTGGGCGCGGCTGGCCTCGCGCTCTCCGAGATGGAAAGCCTAGCGGGCCGCGGCGCGCGCCACACCATTGCCGCGCGGGATGGTGACGGTTCGGGCAAGGCACTGCTGATCGACGAAAGCTACAACGCCAACCCCGCTTCGATGCGTGTGACCATCGCCGCGCTGGGCGAGGTTACGGCGCGTCGCCGCATCGCGGTTCTGGGCGCAATGAAGGAGCTCGGCGAAATGTCGGACGCCTATCATGCCGCGCTGGCCGAGCCGCTCATCGCCGCCGGGGTCGAACGGATCATTCTGGTCGGCCCTGAAATGACTGCGCTCGCCCGAGAACTGACAAGCGCGCTGGGGAAAAGCGGAAATGCCGCGCTTGCGGGGCGAATTGAACTCGACCATGTCGAAAACGCTGCCGGAGCGGCGGAATGCCTTGCCGCGGACAGCCCGCAGGGGGGCGACGCCATTCTGGTCAAAGGATCGAATTCGGTCGGGCTGGGCGCATTGGTGCGGGCCTTGAATGCTCAGGCCCCAACCGCTCAGGCCGCAACTGCTAAGGCTAACGCGGCCAAGGAACACTAAATGCTCTATCTGCTGGCGCACTGGCTGCATTTCGAAGGCTTTGCCA
>CANFIV010000377.1 GCA_947446935.1 Sphingomonadaceae bacterium
AGCGGTTCCTGTCGATCCATCCGGGCAACAAGGACGCGCCCTACGCCTATTACCTCGTCGCGCTGTGCTATTACGAGCAGATCAGCGACGTGACGCGCGACCAGAAGATCACCCAGCAGGCACTGAGCGCCCTGACCGAGGTGACGCGCCGCTACCCGAACACCACCTATGCCACCGATGCGCGGCTCAAGCTCGATCTGGTCAACGACCATTTGGCGGGCAAGGAAATGGAGATCGGCCGGTTCTATCAGCGCAGCGGCAAGTGGCTCGCGGGCACCTTGCGCTTCCGTTCGGTGATCGAAAAGTACCAGCAGACCAGCCACACCCCTGAAGCGCTCTATCGCCTGGTTGAGAGCTATCTCGTGTTGGGCCTGCCCGAACAGGCGCAGAAGTCGGCGGCCGTGCTGGGCACCAACTATCCCGGCAACGAGTGGTACGAGCGCGCGTACAAACTCATGAACGACAAGGCGCCGGGCACCACAGCAAGCTGATTTCGCTACGCGGCAGCACGGATTCGGCGTGACCGCGCCGCGTTGCTCAGCGCATTGATGAACTGGTCGGTTGCGCTGTCCCAGCTATAGCTGCCGCCATGGGCTGCAGCTGCCTCGCTGCTGCAGCCGAGCGCATGCGCAATGGCAAGCCCGATATCCTCCTCAAGCGCGCCGACCGGCTCAGCCAGATCGCCGCTTGGACCAAGCCCGCCCGCGCCGACAACATCGATCGGGCCCGCAACCGGGTACGCGGCAACGGGCACCCCGCAGGCCAAGGCCTCGATCATGACCAGTCCGAACGTATCAGTCTTGCTCGGGAAGACGAAAACGTCTGCCGAGCAATAAGCCTGCGCCAACGTGGTGCCCGAAAGTGCGCCGAGAAAGTGCGCGTCGGGATACCGCGCGCGCAGCTGCGCCAGATCTGGGCCATTGCCGACGACTACTTTGGTGCCCGGCACCTGCGCATCGAGGAAGGCACCCAGGTTCTTCTCGACAGCCACACGGCCGACATTGAGCATGATTGGTCGGGGCAGGTCTGCCAGCGCTTCAAGCGGCGCGTGGCCGGGGTGAAACACTGAAGCATCGATCCCGCGCGACCAAAGTGTGGCCTGCGTGATGCCGTGGCTGGCCAGTTCCGCTGCAAGGGTGGGCGTCGAGACCAGCACGGCATGGCTGGTTGCATGGAACCGGCGCATGATTGGCCAGAAATGCGCAGGGCTAAGTCCGGTGCGGACCGCTGCATAATCGGGAAAGCGCGTGTGAAATGCGCTGGTAAATGGCACGGCATTGGCCTTGCACCAGCCGCGCGCGCTCCAGCCGATGGGGCCTTCGGTGGCGATATGCACGATGTCGGGCCCGAAGTCCTTGAGCATGCGGCGCGTGCGGAAGCGCGGGAGCATCGCCAAGCGGATTTCGCTGTAGCCCGGAAGCCCGAAGGTAAAGAACTGGTTTGGGGTGATCAGCACCACCTGGTGCCCCCAAGCCACAAGGCGGTCGACAGTGGTGGCGAGCGTGCGAACCACGCCGTTGACCTGCGGGTGCCACGCATCACTGCAAATGGCGATCCTCATGCGTCTTCCATGGTGCGGGTGGTTTCGGCAGCTTTGGCGGCACTGGCCTGTGCTTCTTCGAAGCAGATCGCAGCCCAGTCGATGATCGTGATCGCGCCCTGGAAATCCTCGACCAGTGCGGTGCAGCTTTCGACCCAGTCCCCGTCGTTATAATAGGTCACATCGCCGATCTGCCGGATTTCCGCACAGTGGATATGGCCGCACACCACGCCGTCGACGCCCATGTCGCGCGCGGCATGAGCTACGGCTTCCTCGAAGGCGCAGACGAACTGGACCGCGTTTTTTACCCGTTTCTTCATGTAGGCAGACAAGGACCAGTAGGGCAGTTTGAACCAGCGGCGCACGGTGTTGAACCAGCCATTGGCGCGCAACAAGATTTCGTAAGCCTGATCGCCAAGGAACGCGAGCCAGCGGGCATAAAGCACCACCCCGTCAAAGCCGTCGCCATGCGTTACCAGCAGCCGGCGTTTGTCGGCCGTAACGTGCACGGCTTCGAGTGCCAGCTCGACTCCGCCGAAGCTCATCCCCGCGTAAGGCCGAAGCATTTCGTCATGGTTGCCGGCAATCAGCACCACGCGCGTGCCGCGATGCGCCATCTTGAGCACGCGGCGGACCACTTCGTTGTGCGCATCAGGCCAATACCACCCGCGTGAAAGGCGCCACCCATCGACGATATCGCCCACAAGATAGAGTGTTTCGCATTCGATCGAGGCGAGGAAATCAAGCAACATCTCGGCATTGCAACCGCGGGTGCCGAGATGAATATCGGAGATCCATACCGTGCGCAGTTTGCGCTTCGGGCGAAATCCGCGTGGTTCGGGATGATCGAGCCAGGCTGGTGGCGAGGTTGCCAGTTCGGTAGCGGAGGGAAGGATCCCCCATAGTTTGGCTTGGCGCGTCATCCGGGTGCCCCTTGTCAGTTGGCTAACTGAGCCGAATCCCTGTCACAATCGCGTTTCGTTCCCGTGGCACCCTGTCACGGTGGTGTCATATGAGATCGCAAATCCCGGAGTTACCCACAGATTTGCCAACAGCAGAGCAATTGCGCGAGAGCAGGGTGACGCGGCGATCCCGAGGCGATAAAGATCGGGGTCCATGCTGACCGGGCTCTCCATTCGCAACATCGTCCTGATCGAGGCGCTCGATCTCGCTTTTCCGGGCGGACTGGGCGTTCTCACCGGCGAAACCGGGGCGGGAAAGTCGATCCTGCTGGATTCGCTGGGACTCATTCTGGGGGACCGCGCGGACGCAGGGTTGATCCGCGCCGGGGCGGATCAGGCGAGTGTGACCGCGACGTTCGAGTTCGACCGGCTACCGGTGGAACTGCGCGCGGTCCTTGCCGATGCGGAAATCGAAGTCGAACCGGGCGAACCGCTGATCATTCGCCGGAGACTCAAGGCCGATGGAGGCAGTGCGGTCGGTTCACGCGCATTCGTCAACGATCAGCCGGTGGGCGTGGCGTTGCTGC
Organism: Sphingomonadaceae bacterium; assembly: GCA_947446935.1. GTDB lineage: Bacteria > Pseudomonadota > Alphaproteobacteria > Sphingomonadales > Sphingomonadaceae > Novosphingobium. Next base: position 3,030 of record CANFIV010000377.1, read on the forward strand.
GCGATCTGGCGCGCGGTCTGGTCGAGCTTCATGGACAGCATGATGATCGCGGAC
>CANFIV010000378.1 GCA_947446935.1 Sphingomonadaceae bacterium
CGATCTACGCGCAGGGCACCGTCAAGAACACGCTCGGCTCAGTCAACGTCCCCGTCGTCTGCGCCAATGCGCTGGTGAACCCCGGCGATGTGATCGTGGCAGACGACGACGGCGTCTGCGTCGTCCCCCGCGCCAATGCCGAAGCGGTGCTGAAAGCCGCGCAGGCGCGCGAAGCCAACGAAGGCGAAAAGCGCGAAAAGCTCGCCTCCGGCGTCCTCGGTCTCGACATGTACAAGATGCGCGAACGGCTCGAAAAGGAAGGCCTCAAGTATGTCTGAGGGCATACGCTGCATGTGGATGCGCGGCGGCACGTCCAAGGGCGGCTACTTCCTCAAGGACGACTTGCCCGCAGACACCGCCGCGCGCGATGCCTTCCTCCTCGCCATGATGGGCAGCCCCGATCCCGTCCAGATCGACGGCATGGGCGGCGCCGATCCGCTCACCAGCAAGGTCGCGGTCGTTTCCAAATCCACGCGCGAAGGGATCGATGTCGATTACCTGTTCCTGCAGGTCTTTGTCGATCAAGCCATCGTCACCGACGCGCAGAACTGCGGTAATATCCTCGCCGGCATCGGCCCTTTCGCCATCGAGCGCGGCCTCGTCCAGCCAACCGGCGATGAAACGCGCGCGGCGATCTACATGGAGAACACCGGCCAGGTGGCGGTCGCCAATGTCCAAACGCCCGGCGGCAAAGTTACTTACGCTGGCACCGCCGCCATCGACGGCGTGCCCGGCACCCACGCCCCCGTCCCGCTCGAATTCCGCGATACCGCCGGCTCCTCCTGCGGCGCACTGCTGCCCACGGGCAACGCGGTCGATGTGGTGAACGGCGTCGCCGTCACCCTGATCGACAACGGCATGCCCTGCGTCGTGATGAAAGCCGAGGACGTCGGCATCACCGGCTATGAAGACCGCGACTGGCTCGACGCCGCGACCGACCTCAAGGCCCGCATCGAAGCCATTCGCCTGATCGTCGGCCCGATGATGAACCTCGGCGAAGTGACAGCCAAATCGGTCCCGAAGATGATGCTCGTCGCCCCGCCCAGGCACGGCGGCGCTGTCACGGTGCGCAGCTTCATCCCCCATCGCGCCCACGCCACCATCGGCGTGCTCGGTGCGGTCAGCGTGGCCACCGCCTGCCTCATCCCCGGCTCCCCCGCCGCCGAAGTCGCCTCGATCCCCGAAGGCCGCCGCAAGCTGCTCTCGGTCGAGCACCCCACCGGCGAGATGAGCTGCGTCCTCGAAACCGACGAAACCGGCGCGGTGGTGAGCGCTGCTTTGCTACGCACCGCGCGCAAACTGATGGACGGCGTGGTATTCGGCTAAAACCCAGCGCCGCCAACCCCCACCTTCGTCATCCGCGCGCCCCCACCTCCGTCATTCCCGCGAAGGCGGGAACCCAGGGCGGCAAACGCAGCGTTCAACACACAGGATCCCCGCCGTCGCGGGGATGACGATTGCAAGGAAACGACCCCATGTCTGATCGCATCATCAGCTGGCACGCCAACCCGTCGAAACCGCGCTACACCCCGCCCGCAGGCGCGGTCGATGCGCATTGCCATGTCTTCGGCCCGATGGCCGCGTTCCCTTTCAGCGCCAAGGCCAAGTACCTCCCCGAAGACGCCGGGCCAGACATGCTCTTCGCGCTGCGCGACCACCTCGGCTTCGACAAGAACGTGATCGTTCAGGCCAGCTGCCACGGCACCAACAACGCCGCCACGCTCGATGCCATCGCCAAGAGCAATGGCCGCGCACGCGGCGTCGCCGTCGTCGATCCGGCAATCTCGGAAGCCGAACTCCATGCCCTCCACGCAGGCGGCATTCGCGGCATCCGCTTCAACTTCCTCAAGCGTCTCGTGGACGACGCCCCCAAGGACAAGTTCCTCGAAGTCGCCCAGCGCCTGCCCAAAGGCTGGCACGTGGTGATCTATTTCGAGGCAGACATCCTCGAAGAACTCCGCCCCTTCATGGACGCTATCCCCGTCCCCCTCGTCATCGATCACATGGGCCGCCCCGATGTGCGCCAGGGCCCGGACGGCGCGGACATGAAGGCCTTCCGCGCCTTCCTGAACAGCCGCGAGGACATCTGGTTCAAGGCCACTTGCCCCGATCGTCTCGATGCCATCAAGGAAGGCGGCGCAGGCGATCCGTGGGATGCTTTCGCCCATGCCGTCGCCCCGCTCGTGGCCGATTATCAGGACCGCGTGCTCTGGGGCACCGATTGGCCGCACCCCAATATGGACACCGAGATCCCCGACGACGGCCACCTTGTCGACATGATCCCCCGCATCGCCCCCACCGCAGACCTGCAGCGCAAGCTGCTGATCGACAACCCGCTGAAGCTCTACTGGGCAGACTGATCGCTGCCCCCGCTTGCATGCGGCAGGCCAGCCACTATGCCTTGCTCCGGGTGCTGGGAGCAGTGGCATGAAGAACCGTTGGAACCTTTCGGTCTGTCTTGCCGCCGCAGTGGCGCTGCTGCCCCTTGGCAGCGCGATGGCGCAATCCGCCACGCCCGCGCACTTCATCGCCGAAACGCCCACCGCGCGGGTCGATTATTGGCAAGTGCGCGCGGCGGATATCGCTCGGCAACTCGCCGCGTCAGAGAGCCTGAAGCCCATCCGCCTCGTGTTCGTGGGGGATTCGATCACCGATTTCTGGCACCTCGATGCCAACCCCTGGTTCCCCGGCAAGTTCTGCGGCCGCGCAGTGTGGGACGAGACCTTCGGCGGCGCCAACCCGGCATGGACCGCGCTCAATCTCGGCGTCTCGGGCGATCGGATCGAGCATGTGCTCCACCGCTTGCAGCCGGCGAGTGAAGGCGGCGAAGGCTGGCTCGATCGGGCCGATCTTCAGCCAGACCGCGTGTTCGTGCTGCTCGGCATCAACAACTCGTTCGATGCCGAAAAGCCCGCCGTGGAAAGCATCGTGCGCGGCGTGACGGCAGCCATTGCCCGCATCCGCGAGCGCAAGCCCGCCGCCCAGATCGTGGTGCAATCGCTGCTGCCGACCGACGATCCGGCCAAGAACCGCGATCTGGTTCAGCCCGTCAATGCAGCGCTGGTGGCGATCGCGCAGAAG
>CANFIV010000379.1 GCA_947446935.1 Sphingomonadaceae bacterium
CTGTGCCAAGGTGAATATTTTTCGAAAATCGATCAACGAAACGGCCAGATCCGTTTATAAATGGCCAGTTTTTTGCAATAAAAGAGACAGTATTTTTGCGCATGATAATAATTATGCCCGAAATTTAGCGTCGGATTTTCTGAAATTATCCGAACAACTAAACGTTATATTTATAAAATGGCTCGCATACATCGCGCAAAATGTATATAGCCCGTTGGTTTAGTGAACTCCCGATAGTGAGTGATTTCGATAAAAAAGTAAGGAAATAACGAACCTTTCCGCCGAAACTGGATAAGCCCGCGAAAACCTCTTCGCCTAATCCGGTGTGAAATCGCGCAGCCGCTCGACCGTTTTTGCGTCCAGCCGCTTGATCAGCGCCACAACCAGATCGACCATCTGATCGAAATCGCGACGATTGATCACGCCGGTGTGGACGTGGGTGTAGCGCGCCGGCACGACAAGGTTCACCGTGGGCGCGCCGCCGTTTGCAGTTTGCATCTCGGCGGAATCGTCGCCGTAGCCCTGCACCAGATCGAGCTGGAGCGGCAGCTTGGTGGTGGCGGCGGTGTCCTTTACCAGCGCGACCAGACGGCGGTTTGGCAGCGCGCTGCTGTCGTAAAGGAACATCCCCGGGCCCGCGCCGAGCTTGACCTGGCTTTCCTCGGGTCGTGCACCGCCGGAATCGCCCGTCACGCCGCCTTCGATGGCGATGCCGATATCAGGCTTGATCAGCGCGGAGGCGGTGCGTGCACCGCGAAGGCCGATCTCCTCCTGCACAGTGGCGGCGAAAAACACCTGATTGGGATGGCCGCTGGCCTTGAGGCGCTCCATCGCCAACAGAAGCACAGCACAGCCGACGCGGTCGTCCCACGCCTTGCCGGCATAGTTGCCTGTCCCGTTGAGATCGAGGAAGGGGCTATCGGGCACCACCGGATCTCCGGGCGAAACGCCAAGCGCGGCGACGCCGGCTGCATCCTTCGCCCCGACATCGAGGAACACCGCATCGCGCTTGATAAGCGTGCCACGCTCATCGGCCTGCGCGAGGTGGATATCGCGGATCGAGGTGACGGCCCGCACCGGTCCCTTGCTGCCAAGAATGATCCAGCGCTGCCCTGCGAGCGCCTGATCGAGCCAGCCGCCGAGCATCTGCATGGTGAGGAAGCCATCGGGCGTGGCACGGCGCACCACACCGCCAAGCTCGTCCATATGCGCATCGAGCATGATCCGCGGCCCGCTGCTGCCCTGCCGGGCGATGACCGAGCCGAGGCCGTCATAGCGCAGTTCGTCCGCGAGCGGCTTCATCCGCTCCACCATGATCTTGCGCACCGGCTCCTCGAAGCCCGGAGGACCGGCGGCGTTCGAGAGATCGCGCAGCAGATCGGCAGTGCGGTCCTGCGCGGCGAGCGGGGCGGCAAGGACGAAGCAAACAGCGGAGGCGGCAAGGGAGAGGCTTTTCATGTGGGCTCCGGAGTGAGGTTATTGGCCGGCGGCGGCGATTTGCGCAGCCTGCGCGGCCAGAAAGGCCGGACGGGATGTGGCGCGATCCCAGTAGGCGGTGATCTCGGGGGTGAACTTGTAGTCAAGCGCCAGGTCCTTCGCGAGGAGCAGGGCGTAGACCGTGCAGACGTCGGCCATGGTGAAGCGGCCGGCGCAGAGCCAGGCCTTGCCTTCGAGCGCGCGGGTCAGGTGTTTGAGGCGCGAGAAGAACCACTGCGTATAGTCGTCTGCCGCCTGTTTCAGCTTGCGCTCTTCGGGTTCGAAACGGGTGTAGCGCAGCACGATGGTCTGCGGGAATGTGAGCGTGGCTTCGCTGCGGTGGAGCCAATCGAGCCAGAGGCCGTAGTCCTGCTCATCCGGGCTTACGGCGAGCGGGCTCGGGCCATAACGGGTGGCGAGATACTGCGGGATCGCGCTGGATTCGGTCATCCGAGTGGTACCATCGACGAGGAGCGGAATCGTGCCGAGGGGGTTTTGCTCGAGGTATTCGGGGCTGAGCACGCGCGGCGGGAACGGGAGCATGTGCAGCTTGTAGGCAAGCCCCAGTTCTTCGAGGGCCCACAAGGCGCGGAAGGAGCGGGCGTTATGGCAGTGGTAGAGTTCGATCATTGGTTATCCTGTTTACCGCTCCACCACCCGTTGCGCGGGCGGTGCCCCTCCCCGTTTGCGCCCGCGGCGAAAACAGGGAGGATCGCTTAGATCAGCCCGCGACTGATCAGGCATTCCTGGACGGCGCGTTCGCCCATGTCGATGGCGGTGTTGGTGAAGGCGCTGCCGGCCGCATCGGCATTGGCGATGGCAATGCGTCCAAACGTTTGGCGACCAAGGATGTGCGGGCGCGCCTCGTCCGGAATGTCCGGATCGCCCAGCGTGTCATAAGTATAGGCATAGCCGTGGGGCCAGCGGTTGACGGTGATCGCGGCGATATCGCGCGCGGCGTTGAAACCGGCGCCGCCCAGCATACGCTGCAACTGCATGCGGATCTCACGCTCGATCGTGGGGTAATCCTCGGCGAGCATCATGTTGCGGCCAATGCGGTTCTGCTCCTTGCGGGGCAGGCCGGGCTGGTTCGGGTTGCGCACCATGTGGATCACCACCGGCTCGTCCGGCGTCAGCGCACTCGCATAGCCGCCGATGTTCATCGGCGTGTCGAGCGAGGCGCCGATATGGTAGCCATTGGGCGCGCTGATCGATTTGACGCCGAGCTTGGCCCAGGGGCGCCAGTTTTTCACCAGCACGTTGGTATATTGCATCGGCACCTTGGAAGCATAGTGCAGCGCCTCCTTCTGCGCGGCGGGCAGCGCCGGGACGATGAAGGGTATGACCATGTTGAAGCAAGCCATGATCGCGTTCGCACCGGTGACGGCGACGCGCTTGCCATCCTTCACATAGACAACACGCACCGCTTTTTCGGTGTTGCGCGTGGTTTCGCCGATGTGTTCGGCGCGGATCACCATGCTGGACAGGCGGATACGCGTGGGGTTGGCAGGGTTATCCAGCGCCGAGTAGGTGGCGGGCGCGAGCACCACGCTTTCCTGATCGAGCTTGCCGGGGAACACGCCGGGGACAAGGCGGCTTA
>CANFIV010000380.1 GCA_947446935.1 Sphingomonadaceae bacterium
ATGACCATGGCATGATCGAGCCTTAGCTTTTCCCGCAGCAACTGTTCGGCGCCGGGATTGAAGTTGTCCTGCAGTTGCAGCAGGATCACCTTGCCCCGGCGGCGGCGCTGGATCGCTGTGCGGAAATAGCGCACGAGATCCTCGGCATCTTCCTCCACTTCGATATCGCTGTCGCGCAGCACGCGGAAGGTGCCGTGGCCGTTTATCCGGAAGCCGGGAAACAGCTTCATCGCATTGCGCAGGATCAGCTCCTCGATGCTGATCCAACTCGCCCGCTCGCCCGGCAGCCGCACAAAGCGGGGGAGGGCGGGGGGGATCAGGATCATCTCGTTGACCGGTTCGCCATCGGCGATGCGCACGAGCGTGAAGAGAATGCCGGTGCCCTGGTTGTTGATGAAGGGGAAGGGATGTGCCGGGTCGATTGCTTGCGGTGTAAGCGCCGGAAACACGTGTTCCTGGAAATAATGCGCCAGCCAGTCCGAGGCCGCGCGGTCCAGCTTGCGGGTGCCGACGATATGGATGCCAGCGTCGTCGAGAAGGCCGGTCAGGTCCTTCAGGATCGTCTGCTGCGCGCGGACCAACTCCTCGACGCCGATATAGGCCGCCTGCAGCTGTTGCGCCGGGGTCAGTCCGTCGATCGAAACTTCGTCGATGCGTTGGCGGACTTGTGCCGCAAGGCCCGCAACGCGCACCATCATGAACTCGTCGAGATTGCTGCCCGAGATCGAGAGGAAGCGCAGGCGCTCCAGCACCGGGTAATGGGGGTTTTGCGCCTCGGCCAGCACGCGGCGGTTGAACGCCAGCCAGCTTAGTTCCCGATTGAAGAAGCGGTAGGCCGGTGCAGGAGCGGCTTCGGCATCGGGGCCGAGTGCGCGTTCCTGCGTGTCGAGGTCTGCTTTCATGCCAGCGGACGGCAATGCGTCGTCATCCCCCAATTCAACCATCGCTATTTCCCCCAGTCGGGTCCGCTGCCCAGCGGCCGTCCACGCTCTGCCATGATGGCCGATTGCTACTGTGAGGTGACATGCAAGTGTCGCATAGCACGATGCGGGGCACTCTGCACAAGGGGTATGGCCCGGTTTTACCCGGCGCGCGGCTGCATGGTGCACGTGGGTCCGCTGAAGTGTATTCCTTGGAAAACGGTTGGGCTCCAGCGCTCTGGCGGACATCCTTCGGGGTAATGTCTATTCATTTGATCGACAATATGCCTCGCTTGGTCGCGGGGCCATTCTCTACTCTATGAGTTGAGATATGCTGGACGCAGAAGGTCTGTAGCCGATTCGGGGAACCAAGAGGACATTGCGCGCGTTTTGCGCGGTGGTCCCGCAAACCCCGCTTGGCGGCGGCGAAGCAAAACTATAATGTCTATCTATTAAATTGAGTTTATGGGCGACCCTATTCCAACGGGAGTACATTTGATGATCCGCCGCGCTTTCGTTGCTGGTTCGCTAGCCCTCGCTCTTTCGCTGTCCGCCTGCTCTGGGAATTCAGGCAAACCGGGCGCCACGGAGCTGACGAATGTTTCCTACGATCCGACGCGCGAGCTCTATCAGGCGATCAACCCGGCATTCGCTGCCTATTGGAAGCAGAAGACAGGCAAGGACATCTCGTTCCGCATGAGCCACGGCGGCTCGGGCAAGCAGAGCCGCGCCATCATCGACGGGCTTGAAGCCGACGTGGCGACGCTGGGCCTTGCCTATGACATCGACGCGATTGCCGACAAGGGCAAGCTGCTCCCGGCCGACTGGCAGTCCGCGCTGCCCGACAACAGCGCGCCCTACACTTCGACCATCGTGTTCCTCGTGCGCAAGGGCAATCCCAAGGGCATCAAGGACTGGAGCGATCTGGTGAAGCCGGGCGTCGAAGTCATCACCCCCAATCCGAAAACGAGCGGCGGCGCACGCTGGAACTTCCTCGCTGCCTGGGCCTATGGCCGGAAGGCGGGCGGATCGGATGCGGCGGCGGAAGCCTTTGTAAGCAAACTGTATGCGCAAGTTCCTGTGCTTGACAGCGGCGCGCGCGGCGCAACCACAACCTTCGTCGAACGCGGCATCGGCGATGTGCTGATCTCGTGGGAAAACGAGGCGTTTCTCGCCGAGAAGAAGCTGGGCAAGGGCAAGTTCGAGATTGTCGCGCCCTCGCTCTCGATTCTGGCCGAGCCTTCGGTTGCTGTCGTCACTGTCAACGCGAAGAAGCACGGCACCAGCGAAGTCGCGGAAGCCTATTTGCGCTACCTCTATACCCCGGAGGCGCAGACCGCGATCGCACACAACTTCTACCGCCCGCGTGACGCCAAGGTCGCCGAGCAGTTCAAGGCACAGTTCCCCGACATCCCGATGGTCACGATCGACAAGGACTTCGGTGGCTGGCGCAAGGCTCAGAAGACCTTCTTCGACGATGGCGGCGTGTTCGATCGAATCTACGCCAAGAAGTAATCGGCAAACTGTCTCCGCCTTCCAGCGACCTCCCATTCGAGCAGACCACCGCAGATGCAAGCTTCCACCCCGCGCACGGTCCCCCGAGCGGCCAGCTGGCGACAGCCATCTGTCCTGCCCGGCTTCGGCCTCAGTTTCGGCTTCACGCTCGCGTGGCTTACGCTGATCGTGCTGATCCCGCTTGCCACGATCTTTCTGCGGGCGGCTGGCATGGGCTGGGAGCAGTTCGTCGCGGTCGGTTTCTCGCCCCGCGCCATGGCCGCCTATCGGCTGAGCTTCGGGACGGCAGCCATGGCAGGCCTCGTCAACGCGGTGTTCGGCCTGCTCGTGGCCTGGGTTCTGGTCCGCTATGCGTTCCCGGGCAAAAAGCTCATCTCGGCGCTTGTCGATCTACCTTTCGCGCTGCCGACAGCGGTGGCGGGCATTGCGCTTACGGCGCTTTATGCTCCCAGCGGCTGGATCGGCCAGTATCTTGAGCCGCTGGGCATCAAGGTGGCCTTCACCCCCATCGGCATCACCATCGCGCTCGTGTTCATCGGCTTGCCCTTTGTGGTGCGCTCGGTCGAGCCGGTGCTGGAGGATCTTGGCAAAGAGGTCGAGGAAGCCGCCGCCACGCTCGGCGCAACGCGCTGGCAGACAT
>CANFIV010000381.1 GCA_947446935.1 Sphingomonadaceae bacterium
AGCACCGCGGCCAAGAGGCGGTGGGCATCACCAGCTTCGACGGGCAAGAATTCTATTCGCGACGCGGCATCGGACATGTTGCGCAGAACTTTTCGAGCGGACAGGCAATTGCCGAACTGCCCGGCACCATGGCTGCAGGCCATGTGCGCTATTCGACCACGGGCGGTTCCGGCCTGCGCAATGTGCAGCCGTTGTTTGCCGATCTCGCCACCGGTGGCTTTGCCATCGCACACAACGGCAACATCTCGAATGCGATGACGCTGAAGCGCGATCTGGTCGCCAAGGGCGCGATCTTCCAGTCTACTTCCGACACAGAGGTGATCATCCACCTCGTCGCGACAAGCCGCTATCCAACACTTCTTGACCGCTTCGTCGATGCCCTGCGGTTGGTCGAAGGCGCCTATTCGCTGATCTGCCTGACCAACGAGGGCATGATCGGCTGCCGCGATCCACTCGGCATCCGCCCGCTGGTCATGGGCAAGCTGGGTGATGCGGTCGTGTTCGCCAGTGAAACCGTGGCGCTTGACGTGATCGGCGCCGATCTGGTGCGCGAGGTCGAGCCCGGTGAGCTGATTCAGGTGGGCCTCGACGGCGAAATCCGCTGCCACCGGCCGTTCGGTCAGATCCCTCCCCGCCCCTGCATCTTTGAACATGTCTATTTCAGCCGCCCGGATTCGATCATGGCCGGCCGCTCGGTCTATGAAGTCCGCAAGGCCATCGGTGCCGAGCTGGCGCGAGAAGCGGCGGTCGATGCCGATCTGATCATTCCGGTGCCAGACAGCGGCGTGCCTGCCGCACTCGGATACGCCAATCAGTCGGGTATTCCCTTCGAGCTTGGCATCATCCGCTCGCACTATGTCGGACGTACCTTCATCCAGCCCTCGGATGGCGCGCGTCATGCCGATGTGAAGCGCAAGCACAACGCCAACCGCGCACTGGTTGCCGGCAAGCGCATCGTACTGATCGACGATTCGATCGTGCGTGGCACAACCTCGATGAAAATCGTGCAGATGATGCGCGATGCCGGCGCAAGCGAAGTTCACTTCCGCGTCGCAAGCCCGCCGACCGAGCATTCCTGCTTCTACGGCGTCGACACGCCCGAGCGCTCGAAGCTGCTTGCGGCAACCATGGATGTCGAGGCCATGGCCAAATTCATTCACGCCGACAGCCTCGCCTTCGTGTCAATCGACGGACTCTACCGCGCGGTGGGCGAAATCTCGCGCAACAAGGCCTGCCCGCAGTATTGCGACGCCTGCTTCAGCGGTGAATATCCGACCCGGCTGACCGATCTGGCCGGGCGTGACGATACCGAGCAGCTCTCCTTCCCGGTCGATAAAGTCGCATGAGCGAGGCTCAGGATAAGTCGACAAAGGGACCCTTCGATGGGCAACTTGCGCTTGTGACCGGCGCGAGCCGGGGAATCGGCGCGGCGACCGCAATGGCGCTGGCGGCAGCGGGTGCGCATGTCATCCTCACCGCGCGCGCAGGCAAGGACCTGGAAGCAGTCGAGCAGGCGATTTACGAAAGCGGCGGCAGCGCCACGATCGCACCCGTCGATCTGGCCGAGCCCGAAGGCATAGCTCGCCTTGCCGCAGCGATCGGTCGGCGCTGGGACGCACTCGATATCCTCGTGATCAATGCAGCTCTGCTACCGACGCTGACGCCGGTTTGGCAGATTGAACAGCGTGATCTCAACCGTGCGATGACACTCAATGTGTTGGCCACACAAGCGCTGATCGCTGGCTTTGACGGCATGCTCAAAAAGAGCAGCGACGCGCGGGTGATCGGCGTGACCAGCAGTGTCGGTGCAAGCCCTCGTGCCTATTGGGGTGCCTACGGAGCGACCAAGGCGGCATTCGACAACCTTCTCGACGCTTATGCGCAGGAAGTCCGGAACATTTCGAAAATCCGCGTAGCGATTCTAGATCCGGGGGCGACCCGAACCGCGATGCGCGCCAAGGCCTATCCGGGTGAAGACCCGTCAAGTGTCAAGTCACCCGAAGTGGTGGCAGAATACATGGTGCACCTGCTTGGTGAATCGTTCGCAAGTCCGCATCGTGTACGGGTTAACCATACGCGCGAACCACAAATCCTAACACCCGGTTAGCAGCGCATGGCGATTATTTGACGAAGATTTCCGGAACTGCGGAGATTCGAGTCGATTGAGGACGGTCGCCATGAGTCATCACTGGGAACCTTGTTCGAACGAGGGCTACTATCGCGCTACACAGGAAGACCGTTGTGCGCCGCGCAGCAAGGTCAATATCCCTGCAAGCCTGCGCCCCTCGGCTGCCAAGAGCTTCCACACCGTTGTTCACGATCTCTCGCTTGGCGGCTTTTCGGCGACATCCCTCAACCGCATGCATGTCGGCACTATTTGCTGGCTGACGCTGCCGGGGCTGGAGTCGCTGCAAGCGGAAGTGGTGTGGTGGGAGCGGGGCCAGGTCGGCTGCGCCTTTGCCAACCTCCTCAGCCCGATCATCCACGACAACATCTTGAGCCGCTATCGGGGCGATGGGGTCTACCGACCGGTTTCCTGAGGATCGTTAAAATTCCTCAAGAAAAATCACCGAAACTCAGGTTCGCTTGAGCAAGGTGACCTGACTAACGGTAATCCCCCCGCCCGAAAAACCAGCTTCGCAATACATCAGGTAGAACCGCCAAAGCCGCACGAAGCGTTCGTCAAACCCGCCTGGAAGCCGCCCGGCCTCCACGGCCGCATCAAACGCGGCGCGCCAGAGCCGCAGCGTGCGCGCGTAGTCGGCGGGAAAGTCCACCTGATCGCTCCACTCGAGGCCACGCTCGGCGGCGATCCGGCGGAACTCGCTTTCGCTGAGCAGCATGCCTCCCGGAAAGACGTACGCCTGAATGAAATCGGCGCTGCGCGCATAGGCCTCGAACAGGTCGTCCCGGATCGCGATGTACTGGATCGCCGCACGTCCGCCAGGCTTCAGCGCACGGGCAATGCATTCGAGATACGAGGGCCAGTAGGCGCGCCCGACAGCCTCGACCATCTCGGTGCTGGCAACAGCATCGTATACCCCGCGGGTATCGCGGTAG
>CANFIV010000382.1 GCA_947446935.1 Sphingomonadaceae bacterium
CGGTGCCCGCGCTGCCCGAGGAAGAGCTGCTTAGCCGTATGCTGTTCGGCAGTTCGATCACCCAGATTTCCGCGCCCGAGGCGGTGCAGCTTGCCTCCGCGCTCGCCAGCCTGCGCGGCGGCGGCGGGCTCGATCCGATCAACAAGCTGCGCAGCGCCATCGGGCTGGACCGTCTGCGCATCGTCAGCGCCGATGCCTCGATCGGCCGCAGCACGGCAGTAGCGGTGGGCAAGTACATCGGCCGCCGGATCTTTGTGGAGCTCATCACCGATGGCCGCGGCTACAGCGCGACGTCTGCCGAATTTCGCGTAACGCGCTGGCTGGTGCTGCTCGGCACGATCTCAACCATCGGCGACGAGAGCATCAACCTCAAGGCGAGCAAGGATTATTGAAAAACGAAACCCCGCGCCACCGGAGTGGCGCGGGGTCGTTTGGTACAGGTTTGCGGAGCCGTTATGCGCCGGCGATGGTCTTCAGTTCCATGAAGTCCTTGAGACCATAGACACCGCCTTCGCGGCCATTGCCCGACTGCTTGTAGCCGCCGAACGCACCGCCCTTGACGCCGCCCCACTGGTTGACCGCGACGAGGCCCGCGCGCAGACGGCCGACGATGCCCTTGGCCGTCTCGGGATCACCGGTGATCACCGCCGAGAGTCCGTAAGTGGTCCGGTTGGCAAGCTCGATGCCATCTTCGATGCCATCATAAGTGGTGATCGTGGCGACCGGGCCGAACGTTTCTTCGCGGAAGATCGTCATGTCGGGCGTCACGTCTGAAAACACCGTCGGGCGCACGAAATAGCCGCGGTTGACGTTGTCGGGCAGGCCCGGGCCGCCTTCGAGCAGTTCGGCACCCTCGGCAATCGAGGTGTCGATCAGCGCCTGGATCTTGGTCCACTGCGCCTTGTTGACGACGGGTCCGATGTGCATGCCTTCCTCGGCCGGGTTGCCGACCTTCACTGCCGCGAAGTAGTTCTTCACGAAAGTCTCGGCCTCTTCCTTGCGCGCCTTGGGGACGAGCAGGCGGGTAGGGGCGATGCAGCTCTGGCCGGTGTTGGCGACCACGCCTTGCAGCGTGCCCGGCAGGGTTGCGGCAAAGTCCGCATCCTCGAGCACGAGGTTGGGCGACTTGCCGCCCAGTTCCTGATGCACGCGCTTGACCGTGTCGGCCGCGTTCTTGGCGATCTGGATGCCGGCGCGGGTCGAACCGGTGAAGCTTACCATATCGACATCCGGGTGGACGGTGAGCGCGACGCCGACGCCGAGGCCATCACCTTGCACAAGGTTGAACACGCCGGCGGGAACGCCTGCGGCATGCATCACTTCGGCCATGATCACCGCGTTCGAGGGGCACTCTTCCGAGGGCTTGAGCACGACGGTGTTGCCCGCCGCGATGCAGGGCGCGATCTTGGCGCAGATCTGGTTGAGCGGCCAGTTCCAAGGCGTGATCGCAGCGACCACACCGATTGGCTCATGCACGAAGCGGGCGTTCGCGCCGGGGACCGGGTGCTCCCATTCGAACCCGTCGAGCGCTTCGAGCGTGCCGAGGATATAACCGATACCCGCGCCGACTTGCGCGGTGCCGGCAAAGCTGATCGGCGCGCCCATTTCTTCGCTGATAACCTGCGCGAAATCGGGAATGCGCTTCTTGTATTCTTCCAGAATGCGGGTCAGCAGTGCCTTGCGTTCCTCAACCGAGGTTGCGGCGAAGGCCGGGAATGCGGCCTTGGCGGCGGCAACAGCCTTGTCCACATCGGCCTGGCTGCCAAGCGTGATGGCGGCGCAGGCTTCCTCGGTTGTCGGGTTGATCACTTCGTGGCGCTTGCCGCCCTCGCTATCGACGAATGCGCCGTTGATGTAGTGCTGAAGGTGCTCGCGCATCGATATTCTCCCGGAATGGTCTGGTCGCCGAACAATTTGGCTACGAGGTCTGACGATGGCAAGGCGGGTACGCGATTGCAACCCGTTTGGCCAACGGATCCTGACGTGTATTGCCGCACTCTGGCCCCGGTTCCACGCAAGTCCCCGGGCATCGCATGGGGAAACTAAGCGCAAACCGCGGTCCGGTAACCGCGCCAATGCGCCGAATTCAAGCCATTTTGGAGAAATTGGCCCGCAATCCCCTAAACGTCGCTAACCGTTTCTTTGCGACATTGCCTTAGGTGCCAGTCCTATGGGCTTGGGTCTTATCAGACGTTCCACCAGCGCACGTCCCGCTTTGCGCAGTTTGCGCACGGGGTGGATTGCGCTTGCCACATTCTTGGCACTCCTCGCCCTTTCCGCCCTGCTGGTTGCTGCGTTTACCCGATCAACGCATATTGCCGACGAGTTGGCGCGTGATGACGAGCGTGTTCTGGTCGCGCGCTATATCGATCAACTCGGCAGTGCGATCGTGTCTGCGCAGAAGGTTCAGCTCACCTGGGACGATGCCATGCGGCACGCTGTGCTCGCCGATGATGAGGCTTGGGCGGACCATTTCCTTGGCGACTTCGTCTGGAACAATCTCGAAATCGACGCGTCGTTCCTCGTCCGGCCCGATGGGACACTGGTCCACGGCTGGGCGAATGGCCGACCGACCGAGGATGCGGGTTATCAGGAAGTCCGCTGGCATGTGGAAGACCTTATCGCGAAGGCCCGCCACAACGTGCCGCTGGGCGGGAAACAAACGGGGTTGAAGCGCCTCGCCGATACGGACTGGCCAGTGGCCAGTTCGGGGCAGCCGCTCAATCTGTGGGCTGCGACCGCTGTACTGCGCCACGGCCGGCCCGCGTTCCTCACAGTCGTTGCGATCGTACCCGACAACAATTTCAACCTGCTGAAACGCGAGCCCAACTACGTCGCGACCGTGCGTTATCTCGATGGCTCGTTGATCCACAAGATGGGCGCGGATCTGGTGCTGCCCGGGATGAGCTTCAGCGCGAATGAATTTCTACCGCCGGCCGCCAACTCCGTGCCGCTCACCACGGCGTTTGGCGACCGCATCGGCTGGATCACCTGGACGGCCAAAGTGCCGGGCCCCAAAATCGTGCAGCGCACCGCACCGGTGCTCGCGGCGTTCATCC
>CANFIV010000383.1 GCA_947446935.1 Sphingomonadaceae bacterium
ATGACGCAATCACGAAGTGGACCCCGGTCTGGTCGCGCCACGCAACCGCTCAGCGGCGGCTCGAGCAGTCGGGAGCGTGACGCTGCGCCCGCTCCCGAAGACCGTCGCGCCACTCCGGGATGAGCTCCTCTCCGGTTGGCTGGCGCGGCTGGCGGCCAGTAATTATTGTGAAATCAGCGAACTTCTGGCGCATGTCGGTTTGGACAGCCGATATGCCGACACGCTGGACTTCGAACTCAACGCCGAAGCCGCTGGACGGATCGCCGCGGCGGCGCGCGTCTCTCCCGCGCTTGTCCAGTCGCTGATCTTTCCGGCACTGCCCCCGACCGAAGCGCAACTGACGGCGCAGGTTCCGTTCCAGCGTTGTCCCAGGTGTTCACGACTTGGCCTCGCGCTGAAGCATTGGCGGCGGGCCTGGGCATTCGACTGCCAGAAGTGCGGAGAGAGGCTCCTTCCGATCCTTGGTAGATCCGAAGTCGAGGTCCAGCCAGAAAAGTTGCTGCGTCGTGCCCGGAGCGGGGCAGGGCTGCTCGAGCAAGCCGCCACGTCCAGCGGCAGCGTCGATCTCCGTCGCGCGATGCGGGCCGCCCGTTTTGCAATGGGGCTCAAGAAGGTCCGCGGGGATCCGGCCTTCGCACTTCAGGGCCCCAGACCGGACGTGAGACTGTTCTGCCTCGCTGCGATCGCCGTGGCCCGGAAGCGCCCGCTGGTTAAGGCGGTGATGTTCAGCGCCGGCATCGACGGTTTTGCGAGGGTTGCGTTGCTGGCGGCATTCGAAAAGGAACCGCGCCTGTTAGTCGCCGTTGATCGGATCGTGGAACGCACCCGACAACGGACCTCCCCACTGGCAGCAGAATCTCACAATTAAGGGCAAGAAATGTCGCCCAACGCACCGCGTCTCATATTTAACGGCAACGCGACATGCCGCCCTGGCACGGGTCGGATGGGCGGTGCGGCGTCTGACGGGAGGGCCAGGGCCGGAGGTGGACCTGGCCGCTTTTGTGGATCGCCGTGACCCCGAGAACGTGGCGGGTGAGGCGGAACCCTTTGCGGATCGCGCGGGCGGTTGGCTGGACCTGATGGCGCAAGCTGCCGATCTGCACCCGATCAGCCGTGCCTGCATGGGCTTTCACATTTGGAACTTGGCCGGTCTCGGGCAGCACGGAGACCGGATGGAAGCGGCTGTCACGTCCGCGCGGATCGCAGCCAGTGAGGGAAGAGGGGCTATCTTTGCGCCACTGGCCATGGGCGGGGCAGGGGGCCTTCGTGCCTCTGGCCGACCCGCCGACCGTTTGACGCGCTGGCTAGACGGGATGGAAACGGCTTGCCTGAGCGCGATCCGCCACCTCGACGACGTTGAGGTATGGGCTGCGCGAGCGGAGGTAGAGATGACCTCACTCTCGGGCAGAACGCCCAAAGCCTTGCGCGCGGCACTTACTGAATGGCCACTCGTCTCTGCCCCGATCGCCGAGACAATGACCGGCGCCAGTCGCGCCGCCGTTCAGCGTAACCTCGCTTGGATGGAGGCGCGACACCTTATCCGCGAAGTGACCGGGCAGGGTCGATACCGGATGTGGCGTATCGCTGAAGCGCGCGAAATCGAAAGACGGTCAAACACGAACAGGCCAAGGAAAGTTTCGCCGAATAGCTCTTTCGAGAAGAAGGCCGGATAAAGATGCGTAGGGGTATTGAGTCTTGCTCGCAGCATTCAAGAGATAGATCGTGTCAAGAGGTGGGCAAGATACGCTGTACTCTCGTAATTTCTTGCGACGCAGGTTGCGTCGATTAATTGCTTTGGTTTTGAGGATTTTATGCGCGCACTGCACACCGCCGACTGGCATATTGGTCAAACCCTGAACGGCTGGTCCCGTGAGCGTGAGCACGAAGTGTTCTTCGCCCGGCTCGCCGACGTCCTGGAAGAGGAGGACATCGATCTCCTCCTCGTCGCTGGTGATATATTTGACAACACCAACCCATCAGGCGAGAGCCAGCGACTCCTCTATCGGTCCCTCGCAGAGTTCAAGCGTCGGCGCCCACGACTTGTCACCGTGATCTCGGGCGGCAATCATGATCCCGCCCTGCGTCTAGAAGCACCCGCCGATCTGTTTGAAAGTCTTGATATCCACGCGATTGGTACCGTGCGAAGACAAGCTGGCGTTTTGGATGCACGTGAGCATCTCGTCGCCATCCCAGGCCCAAACGGCGCTCCCGCTCTTTACGTTCTGGCGATCCCCTTCCTCCGTGCGGCCGACCTCACGGGCGTTACCTTTTCAGACACAGAGACCGGGCTCAGCATTGAAGCCGCAGCACGGTCCTTCCATGCGGAAATCGTTGCAGCCGTCGAGCAGATCGTGGGTGATCTGCCCCTTATCGCTACTGGGCACCTCCACTGCACGGGTGGCATTGAGAGTGAAGGCGCCGAGCGCCGGATTCTGATCGGCGGCTCGCATGCGGTGCCGCCGGACATCTTTCCTCCTCGCCTTGACTATGTTGCCCTCGGCCATCTCCATGGGCCACAGAGCCTTGACCATAAACCGAGCGAACTGCGGCCGCGACAGCTTCTTGCGGTATACGACAGACCCATCCGCCGCTGCGCCGTGAACTTGGAATACGTTCTTTGCCAGATCGACGCCGATGATGCTAACTTCTCCCATGGATGCCCTCTCCTTCAGCTTGTGCTTCGACACCACGAGTTTGGCACATCGCGATGCCGTCAGGGGAGAGCGGCATCCACCCCATCTCCATCTACTGAATTATTGTTTTCAAATAATTTCTAGACCATCTCGGCAGCATGGACCCATCCGCAACGACTGCTGCGCGGCGCGGATTGACCGCGATAGGGACGCGGCCCCGGCATTTCAGTCGCGGCGGGAAACCTCCTTCTGATATCCGCGCTCGCGCTCCGGCCAGGTGCTCTTGATATAGGCGAGGACAGCCCGGATCTCGGCGTCGCCGAGGACATCGGCAAACCCCGGCATGTCGCTCTCATAGCCGCCCCCGACAATGGCGGCCGTGCCTTCCTTGACGATGCGGAACAGGATGTCATCG
>CANFIV010000384.1 GCA_947446935.1 Sphingomonadaceae bacterium
GATCCGGCCGGTGCCGCGATCGACCACCATCGACAGGTAGTATTCCGAAGCGATGTCCACACCGTCTGTGACGTACAGGCGGTTGACCTGCTTGCCCGCGTCGCCCGTCTGCACGGTCACCAGCGTGTTGCCGAGCATTTCCTTGGCAAACGCCTCGACTTCCTCGACCGACTTGGCCAGCCGCACACCGCCCTTGGCATCGGCGGGCAGTTCCTTGAACTTGCCTTTGCCGCGTCCGCCCGCATGGATCTGCGCCTTGACCACATAGAGCGGCCCCGGCAGCTGCTTGGCGGCGGCCACAGCCTCCTCCACGCTCATCGCCGCGATGCCGGCGGGTATCCCCACGCCGAACTTGGCGAGCAGCTCTTTGCCCTGATATTCATGAACGTTCATGCGCATTCCCCGCGTAGAGAGAGTGAGACCAAGGGGCGAGCGCCCGGCAAGTCGCGCTGCCTTAAGCACACGCCCATGGGCTTGAAAAGGGGTTCGCGCCACAGGGATGGAATGCATTGCTGCAACGCACACCTGCACGATGCATACGAATGTAGACGCCGCACCGCATTCCAAGGCGTGGGACAAAGGCAAATCGAGCCCTTGCACTAGCGCCGCCAAGCTTCCATCGCGCAGGCAATGATCGACTTTGACCGCTTCCGCCACATCGTCGGCGAGGCCGGACGCCTCGCCCTGGCCAGTTGGCCAGGCCACGGCCATGCGCTCGAGGTGTGGGACAAGAACCCCGGCAACCCGGTCAGCGCCGCCGACATTGCGGTCGATACGTACCTCAAGCGCGAACTCGCCGCCCTCCTGCCATCCGCCGGGTGGCTCTCGGAAGAAACCGCCGACGACCCGGCCCGCCTTGCAAAAGGGCTGTGCTGGCTGGTCGACCCGATCGATGGCACCCGCGATTTCGTGCGAGGCCGCCCCGGCTGGGCCGTTTCGGTCGCGCTCATCAGCGAAGGTCGCCCCCTGATCGCTGCGCTTGATGCCCCCGCGCGCGGCGAACTCTGGCTCGCAACCGCCGGCCAGGGTGCCACCCGCAACGGCCTGCCGCTCACCGCCAGCAATCGCCAATCCCTCGCCGGCGCACGCGTCCCTGCCGACGTATTGCCCCGTGTCGATCATGATCTCGTGCTGGTCGACAAACCCAATTCCATCGCGCTGCGCATCGCCATGGTCGCCGCCGACGAAGCCGATCTCCTCGCCACCCTGCGCTGGGGCTATGAATGGGATATCGCCGCCGCCGGCCTGATCGCGCGCGAGGCAGGCGCGGCGGTGAGCGATGCCTTCGGCACACCGCTCGCCTATAACAAACGCGATCCGCGCGCGTTCGGGCTGCTCGCCGCCGCGCCAGCGATTCACGCAGCGGCGGTGGACCGCCTGGCGGAGCGGGCGAGCCGGATGGCCTGACATTGCCTCCGGCCGGCGCTTTTATGCCTCAAGCCGCCTCGAACTCTTCCGTATCGATTGTAGCCTGCATCACCGGCCCATAGCGGTGCCCCGCCACGGTCTCGTGATTGATCAGCGCGTCCACTTCGGCGACGAGCGCGGCAGAGGGTTCCCAATCCCAGCGCGCAATGTTCTCGGCAAGGTGGTCCTGCCGCGCCGTACCGGGGATCGCGACAATATGCTCGCCCTTTGCCAGCACCCAGGCAAGCGCGAGCTGTGCAGCCGTCACGCCCTCGCGCGCTGCCAGCACGGCGAAGGCTTGCGCCAGCGCGAGGTTGTGGGTCCAATTCTCACCCTGGAAGCGCGGCATGCCGGGGCGGATGTCGCTTTTGGGCATCGCTGCTGGATCGGGCAGGTCGTTGACCAGCAGGCCCCGGGCCACCGGCGAGAAGGCAACAAAGGTGATGCCCAGTTCCCGGCAGGTTTCGAGCACCGCGATCTCGGGATTGCGGGTCATTGGCGAGTATTCGGTCTGCAACGCGGCGATGGGGTGTTCGGCATGGGCACGGCGCACCGTCTCTGACGACATTTCCGAAAGGCCGATGCCACCGATCTTGCCTTCGCGCACAAGATCGCCCAGCGCGCCGACCGATTCCTCGATCGGCACGGTGAAATCGCGGCGGTGGAGGTAGTAGAGATCGATGTGATCGGTCTTGAGCAGCTGAAGCGAGGTTTCCAGCGCACCCCGGATCGTCTCGGGCTTGCAATCGATCCGGCGCGCCTTGCCGTCGACGATGATGCCGGTCTTGCTGGCAAGGAAGAAGCGGTTCCGCTTGCCCGAGATTGCGTTGCCGATCAGCGTTTCATTGTGGCCGTTGCCATAGATCCGCGCGGTATCGAGGTGATCGTAGCCCAGATCGAGGGCGCGATCGAGAATGCGGGCGCCGTCCTCGTCGGTCGGCGGGGTGCCATAGGCCCAGCTCAGCGACATGCAGCCAAGGCCGATGGGGTTTGTCTCGCGACCAGCGATTTTGCGGCGGGTAAACGTCATGCTCGGTGCTCCTTTGAAAGGAGCGATGCCAGCCGGGCGGACGGTGCGTCAACCCGGCTGGAATGGCTTTTATTGCCCCTGGCGCGCCCGGGCCACGTCGTCCTGCGTCACCGGCACGATCTTGATTTCCACGCGGCGGTTGGCCGAGCGGCCTTCCTCGGTGGCGTTCGAGGCGACCGGCTGCGTCTCGCCATAACCCTGGCTGCGCAAGCGCGAAGCCGCGACCCCGCGCGAAGACAGGTAGTCTGCCACAGCGCGCGCCCGGTTTTCCGAAAGTGTCTGATTGTAGGTGCTCGAACCGGTCGAATCGGTGTGGCCATAAACATCAATCAAGGAATCGGGATACTGAACCAGCGACTGCGCGACCCTGTCGAGCGTATCGCGAAAGCCCGGCTTGATCAGCGTGCTGTCGGTGTCGAATGTGACGCCGTTGGGCAGGTTGACGAGGATCGCCTTGCCGCCATCAACCGGAGAGACATCGACCCCCGTGCCGGCGGTCTGCTCGCGCAGCTGCTTGATCTGCTTGTCATAGGTGTAGCCCACCGCCGCGCCCGCGACGCCGCCGATACCGGCGCCGATAATGCGGCCGGTGCCGCCACCGATGAGCCC
>CANFIV010000385.1 GCA_947446935.1 Sphingomonadaceae bacterium
CAAGGACTGGCTGGGCGAGCAGCATGGCATCAACTTTGTCATGGAGAGCAGCGATTTCGGCAAGGCGATGCGCTATGCCTCGGATGGCCGTGTGGTTGAACCGGCAGAGATCTGGCGCCTGCTGGGGTTGTTCTTCGATACAGAAATGCACCGCCAGCCCGCCATTTCGGGCGCGGTCGAAGGGATCAATGCGCTGGCCCAGCATGCCGATGTGGTCATCCTCACCAACCTCAACGACGACCGGCGCGATGCCCGCGCGCGCCAGCTTGAAGCTGTCGGCATCACCGCCCGCGTCTTCACCAACACCGGCCCCAAAGGCCCCGCGCTCAAGGCGATCCTTGAGGAATACCAGCCGAGCCGCGCGGTGTTCATCGATGATCTGCCGCAGCACCATGGCTCGGTGATGGAAATCGCCCCCCATGTCAGCCGCCTGCACCTTTGCGGCGAACCGATGCTGGCGCCGTTCATCGATTGCGCGCATGTGCAGGGCCATGCCCACGCGCGGATCGACGAATGGGACCGCGCGTTGCCCTGGCTTCTGGACCGCATCCACGGAGTGAATGATGACGACTAGTGCTTCCGCCAAGCTTGCCGAGCTCGGCATTGTTCTTCCCGCCCCCGCTGCGCCGGTCGCGGCCTATGTGCCCACGGTCGAGGCGGGCGGGTTCCTCTATGTCTCGGGCCAGGTCTCGTTCGTCGACGGCACGCTCGTGAAGGGCCGGCTGGGCGAAGACCTGAGCCTGGAGCAGGGCGTCGCCGCCGCGCAGGGCTGCGGGTTGATGCTGCTGGCGCAGGCCCAGGCCGCGCTCGGCTCGCTCGACAGGGTGGCGCGTGTTGTCAAACTCGGCGCGTTCATTGCTTCGACTGACAGCTTCACCGATCAGCCGAAGGTGGCCAATGGCGCATCCGAACTGATGGTTGCCGTGTTCGGCGAGGCGGGCAAGCATGCCCGCAGCGCGGTCGGCGTGCCTGTCCTGCCGCTGGGCTGCGCGGTGGAAATCGATGCTGTATTTGCTGTCCATCCTGCTTGACCGCTTGCTCGCACCCGCGCCGTTGCCGGCGCGGGTCGCGTGGCTTAGCGGAGTGACTTATGCGCATCGTGGGCTGCACGGCGCGGGGCTTCCCGAAAACTCGCCCGCCGCCTTCGCTGCCGCGATTGCCGCAGGCTACGGCATCGAATGTGATATCCAGCGCAGCAGCGATGGGCAGGCGATGGTTTTCCACGATTGGGATCTGGACCGGCTGACCGCAGAAACGGGTCCGGTGATCGAGCGCAGCGCGGCGCAGCTCGGCCAGATCCGCATCTCCGGGGGCGAGGACACGATCCCCACGCTGCGTCAACTGCTTGATCAGGTGGCGGGCCGCGTGCCCCTGCTGATCGAGATAAAGGCCCGCCCGTCCAGCCGTATTCCGGCAATCTGCCTCGCGGTGCGCCGCCTGCTCGAAGGCTATCGCGGCCCTGTTGCGGTTATGAGCTTTGATCCGCGTGTGCCAAGCTGGTTTGCGCGTTTTTCGCCGCATATCATCCATGGGTTGGTGATGAGCGAGGAGGGCAGCCGCACGCTGTTCGCGCGAACGCGCCGCCATATCACGTTGTGGCGCGCCCGCGCCGAATTCCTCGCCTACGACGTGCGCGATCTGCCCAGCCGCTTCGCTGACGCGCAGCGCCGCCGCGGTTTTCCGCTGTTGACCTGGACCGTGCGCTCGCCCGAACTCATGGAGCGTGCTGCCTGCCATGCCGATGGTCCGATTGCCGAGGGAGCAGGGCTCGCGAAATCTGGTCTGGAGGGGGCCGGTCAGGAGGGGGCCGAAACCGCGTGAGCATCACGGCGCACGTCCACCACAACGTCTCGGAGATAGACGCCGCAGACTGGGACCGGCTCGCCGGCGCAGGTAAGCCCTGGGGGGGCAACCCGTTCACCTCGCACGCCTTCCTGACCTTGCTCGAAGAGTCCGGCAGCGTTGGCGGTCGTAGCGGCTGGTCGCCCTTGCCGCTGGTGATCGAGGATGCGGCAGGCCGGCCTGCCGCCGCACTCCCTGCCTATCTCAAGAATCACAGCCAGGGCGAATATGTGTTCGATCACAACTGGGCCGATGCCTGGCAGCGCGCTGGCGGGAATTATTATCCCAAGCTGCAGATCAGCGTGCCCTTCACCCCCGCTACCGGCCCGCGCCTGCTGACCGGCGATCATCCCGAACTTGCCATTCCGCTCCTGCGCGTGGCGGAACAGCTGTGCGAGCAGAACGGGCTCTCCTCTGCCCACGCCACCTTTATCGAACCCGCGCAGCTGCCGCTGTTCGAGGAGGCCGGCTGGCTGCTGCGCACCGACACGCAGTTCCACTGGGACAATCGCGGCTATGCCAGTTTCGATGCGTTCCTCGCGCAGCTTTCCTCCGAAAAGCGCAAGAACCTCCGCAAGGAGCGCGCGAAGGCGCAGGACGGGGTAGAGATTCGCCAACTCACCGGCGCGGCCATCCTGCCCGAGCATTGGGACGCATTCTGGGTGTTCTATCAGGATACCGGCGCGCGCAAATGGGGCCGCCCCTACCTGACGCGCGAGGCCTTCACCTTGATGGGGGAGCGCATGGCGGACCAGATTCTGCTGGTGCTCGCGTTCATCGATGGGCAGCCGGTGGCGGGCGCGCTCAACTTCATCGGCAGCGAGGCGCTCTATGGCCGCTATTGGGGCGCGGTGGTGGACAAGCCATTCCTGCACTTCGAGCTGTGTTATTATCAGGCGATCGACGCCGCGATCGCGCTGGGGCTGAAGCGAGTCGAGGCCGGCGCACAAGGTCAGCACAAGTTGGCGCGCGGTTACAGTCCGGTGCCGACCTGGTCAGCGCATTACATCACCGATCCGGGCTTCCGCCGCGCGATTGCCGATTTTCTGGAGCGCGAACGGCAAGGTGTGGCGCAGGAGCAGCTATGGCTCGGCGAAAGGACGCCGTTCAGAAAAGGGTAGCGGCGATTGGTTGGCGGTGGTCGCCAAGCCGCTTTGCATGTGCCGGGCAGGACGATCGGCAACG
>CANFIV010000386.1 GCA_947446935.1 Sphingomonadaceae bacterium
CAGCCCGCGCCGGGAGACCTTCCGGTCAAGGGCCGCGCCGTCACCGTCGCCACCCCCGATGGCAAAGTCGATGCCTGGTTCTACACGCCCGAAACCGGCAAGCACCCCGCCGTCATCATGTGGCCCGATATCGCGGGCCTGCGTGCGGCCTACAAGACCATGGCCGCGCGCCTCGCCTCTGCCGGTTATGCCGTGCTGGTGGTGAACCACTACTATCGCGGCGCGGTTGCCCCGGTGCTCGATTCGCTGGTCGCATGGCGCACGCCCGAGGGGCAGGCCAAGCTAAAGCCCCTGATCGCCGGGATCACGCCCGAAGGCACCGTGCGCGATGCCACCGCCTTTGTCGGCTGGCTCGACGGGCAGGCAGAGGTGGACACTGCGAAGAAGATCGGCACTTGCGGCTATTGCATGGGCGGCCCCTACACCGTGCGCACGGCTTTCGCGGTCCCCGCACGCGTGGGCGCGGCCGCCTCGTTCCACGGCGCGGGCCTTGTTGGCGATGCGCCGGACAGCCCCGTCCATCTCCTCCCGAAAACCAAAGCAGCCTTCCTTTTCGCCATCGCCCAGAACGACGACGCCAGCGCCCCCGGCGACAAAGACGCGCTCAAGGCCGCCGCCAAGGCCGCAGGCCGCCCGGCTGAAGTCGAGGTCTACCCCGCCCAGCACGGTTGGTGCACGATCGACGCGCCGATCTACGATCAGGCGCAGGCCGAGAAAGCCTGGAGCCGGATGCTCGCGCTCTACGCGGCGAATTTATAGGGCAGCCCTCGAAACCCAAACCGAAAGTGGCGCAATCGGCGGGTATGTGAGAGGTATCCGCCACACTCCACACTCTATTTGCTTCGCTGCGGCACTGTTCTCTTCCAATTCCGATCCGACTCCTTACTTGCCGCAATGTAAGTCCAATGCGGCGTGTGGGGGCAGCGTCTGAGCGGGATCGGCAGCGATGCGATTGTGGAAGATTTCGTACGTTAGTGTCGCCGCCCCGGGTGATGAGGCCGCCAGCGAAAACGCCATGGTCATCTGCGCGTTCGCCGAACAGCACAATGCCCGCTATGATGTCACCGGCATTCTTACTCTTCACGGCGGGCGCTATGCACAAGTGCTCGAAGGACCGGAGTCGACGCTTCGGGCGCTGATGAGCCGAATTGAAGCGGATACTCGGCACCACAGTGTGCGCATCATTTCAGACGGCCCGCTGGCCAAGCGGCGCTATGCGAGCTGGTCCATGGCCTTCCGCGATCCAAGGGAATTCGTGCTCGATCAACTCGAAGGCGTGATGGAACAGACCGCTGCCGTCGCCAGTATCGTGCGCGGCACGCGGCACTAGTCGATTTCGGCAGCGGCGCACGGCTTGGCCATGGCATCGCTGCGAGTGTCAGAAACCTCAGGCTCCCCGCAGCATCTCCGCATTCGCTTCGATCATCTCCCGCACCGAACGCGCCTTGCGACCAGTCAGCCGCTCCACATCATCAGTGCAGACCTGAAGAAAGCCCTCGCGGATCGCTTGCCCGAAGGTCACCATATCATCGCTGTTCCACGGCAAGCCCGCCACCGTCTGATCATCCACCGGGCGGCGAGGAATGCCGAGCGCATCGAACATCGCGTATTGCTCTTCGTCGGTGGTCGAAACGTATTCCACCGGGCGCCCGGTGATCTCGGCCATCAGCGCCGCGACTTCGCGGAAGGTCTGCAGCTCCGGCCCGGTGATATTGTAGACCTGCCCCTCATGCCCCTCGCCTGTCAGCACTGCGGCCGCAGAGGCGATGCAGTCATCGCGCCAGACCATCGCCTCCAGCCCCTCGCCCGCATTGCTGACCCATTGGCCGCTCTGCATGACCTGCGGGCCCGCCATCACGATCATCGCATCGGCATAGTGCGCATCGCGCAGCATCGTCCACGCCATGCCGGATGCGCGAATCAGTACCTCGGTCTCGATATGGTCATGGCGCACCTCCGCCGGGTTGGCCGGATCATCGATGCCGATGAAGCTGGTATAGGCGATATGGCGCACACCGGCAGCCGCTGCCGCGTCGATCGCCGCCTTGTGCTGCGCCACCCGCGCGCCGACCCGGGTGCCTGAGATGAGCAGCATCCGCTCCGCCCCTTGCACGGCTTCGGCTAGGGTCTCGGGCTTGTCGAAATCGCCGTAGCGCACAGTGCAGCCCTGCGCCGCCCGATCCGCCAGTTTGGCAGGCGAACGGGTAATCAGGATCAAATCCGCAGCGCGGCCCGCCGCAATCAGCCGGTCGGTAAGGCCCCGGCCATAGTTGCCCGAAGCGCCGGTGATGACAATGCGAGTCATGCGGCAGCCGCATCCAGCTCATCCTGCGGCACCCACCAGCCGTGAACTTGCGGACGCAGGCGGACGGGAATTTTCACCTTGGCCACCGGGCCCGCCGCGATGTTGCCCGCATCGATCACCCAAGCCTCATGCGCGAACACATTGTCGCCCACCTGGCTATCGACGATCGTGACCAGCCAGCCCTCATGCCCCTCGGTAGCCGAAGGCACGTGTACGGGCTCGTTATAGCCAGCGAGCGGCGGCAGCGGCAGCGCCTGCGGCGGGCCGCCGCGCATATCCAGACGCAGCAGCAGATTGAACATCGCCCCCACCGGGCCGCCCGGCAGCGGCGGGCCCTGAAGCTCGGGGTTCATCGTCAGCATCCAGCCATGCGTGTAAGGGCGGCCCTGCCTGGCGGCCGGGATTACCGGAAAATCGCCCGGAGGTCCGATAATCGTCTCCGTCACCACACCGCCCTCTGCCTTGGGATCGACTGTCCAGCGGGTCAGTGCGCCTTGCACGTCCCACGGCTGGAGATGGATGCCCGAAGGCTCGCGGATAAAGGCGAAGGCATTGGTTGAATTGAGGCAGGCGTCGAAATGCAGCAGGCTCGTCCCATCTTCGGCCTCGTCCTCCCATGCGTTCATCATGTGGTACGAATGGACGCCCTTGGGCCCCTTGAACCAGCGAATTTCGGAGACATCGCCATAGCGCGGCATTACGCCGAGCCAAGAGTCCAG
>CANFIV010000387.1 GCA_947446935.1 Sphingomonadaceae bacterium
CCCGATCTCAAGCAATCGAACCGCGGCCCCGCCACCGGCCTGCGCGTCGCGATCCCGGTGCTCAATATTCACAAGACCCGGCTCAACGATCCGTTCCTGTTCCAGATGGGCACCAACGACCAGCCGGGCGATTATCGCTCTTCGGGCTGCGCCGCCTGCCATGTGATCTACGCCAACGACCGGGAGCCGCGCCACAGCGTGAACTACGCCAAGTGCGGGCGTGACGGGCAAACGATAACCGCCGATCCCACGATCAACAGCCTGCGCGAAGGCGAGCACCGCACCGGCGCCTATGGCACGTTTGATGCGGCGAAGAACGAACATCACGACCGCGTTCGCGGCACAGTGATGGGCGGGCACGGAAAGTACATGGGCGGCGATGCGACCGACCCCGAGGAATCCGGAGACCGCGCCGGCGACTGCGCCCGCGCCATCGCGTCTGCCGAACAGCTGGTCTACGCCCCCGCCGAGGGTGCCGCGCCGCACGGCACGATGGACGAACACAAGATGAGCCAGGCCGAAGCGCATTCCGCCGCCGGTCTCGACGCGGGTGGCCACGCCGCCGATGGCCCGGTGCCGATGGAAGACCGCGAACGAGGCCACCCGCTGGTCCACGGTTTCACCCGCGCGATCCCGACTGCGCAGTGCATGAACTGCCACATGCACCAGCCCAACATCTTCCTGAACTCGTTCCTCGGCTACACAATGTGGGACTATGAGTCCGATGCGCCGCGTATGTGGCCCGGGCCTGAAAACACCGCGCCCAAGCCGCCCGCTGTCTCGGATGCGGACTGGCAGCGCGCTTTCAAGAAGCAGTTCCACCCGAACATGGCCGAAGCGCGCGAAGTGCTCGATCGCAATCCCGAGGGCGCGAGCACGCACGGACTCTGGCGCGATGTGGAGTTCCTGCGCAACGTCTATGATCTCAACAAGGAGAACAAGGACACCCAGTTCGCCGACTACCACGGCCACGGCTGGAATTTCCGCGCGATCCTGAAACGTGACCGGCGCGGCAACCTGCTCGATGCTGGCGGCGACATGACGACTTACGGCACCGACACCGCGCATATCGTCTCGCCAGACGATCCGGAAAAGTGGCGCAAGGCGGGCGAGGGCAAGTTCGTCGAGCCCGGGCCGGACAATCCTGGCAAGTCGGTCCACATGATGGATATCCACGCGCAGCTCGGCATGCAGTGCGCTGATTGCCACTTCGCGCAGGACAGCCACGGCAATGGCCTGATCTATGGCGAAGTCGCCAACGCGGTCTCGATCGGCTGCAAGGACTGCCACGGCACGGCCGATGCCCTGCCGACGCTGATGACCTCGAACCTCGCCGCACCCGAAAAGGGTGAGAACCTCGCGCTGCTGCGCAATATGGATGGCCAGCGCCGGTTCGAATGGTCCACCGAAAACGGTCGCCGCGTGCTCATCCAGCGCTCGATCATCGATCCCAAGCTCGCGTGGCGCGTCAGCCTCGTGAAGGAATCGGTCGATCCGCAGTATCAGGGCGTGATCGAACCGGGCGGCAAGCCCGTGTTCAATCCCAAGGCGGCACGCGCCAAGCTGATGGGCCGAACCGGCGCAGAGGACGGACTCTACCGCTTCGGTCTCGGCGTGCCGAAGGCCGAACGCGCACATGGCGATGACGATATGGCCTGCTTCACCTGCCACCTTTCGTGGACCACTTCGTGCGCCGGATGCCACTTGCCGATCGAAGCGAATTGGAAATCGGCAACCCACAAGTATGACGAGGACTACACCCGCAACTACGCCACCTATAACCCGCAGGTCGCGCGCGATGACATGTTCCAGCTGGGCAAGCACCAGCGCAACAAGTCCTCGGGCTCCGATCCGGTGCAGTTCGATGCGTCAGGCAGTCCCATAAGCGGGAAAGCCATTACCGCGCCGATCCGCTCGACTTCGGCGCTGATCCTCTCCTCGACCAACATCAACCGTGAGCGGATCTATGTGCAGCAGCCGCCGATTTCCTCACCCGGCTACTCCAGCCAGGCTTTCGCGCCGCACTTCCCGCACACGGTGCGCACGCAGGAAACCAAGCAGTGCACCGATTGCCACTTGAGCCAGGCGGACGACAACAACGCGATCATGGCGCAGCTGCTCCTGCTCGGCACCAACTACGTCAACTTCGTCGGCATGAACGCATGGTTCGGGCTTGATGGCGGGTTCGAGGCGGTGCGCGTCACCGAGTGGGACGAGCCGCAAGCGGTGATCGGGAGCTATCTCCAGCGCTATGCTTACCCCGATTTCTACAAGCAGCACGTCGAGAAGAATGGCCGCGAGCTCAAGAACTGGACGCGCGGCGCGATTCTTGACCGCAAGCTTTCGGGGGAGACCACCGGCCGCGAGGAATTCACCAACGTGACCAAAGGCACCTCGGACGCGGTGCACTGCCTGCAGATGCGCGGCGAATACATGTTCGTGGCCGAAGGCAAGGGCGGCTTCCGCGCCTATGACATTGCCGCCATTGGCGACAAGGGCATCTCCGAACGCATCCTGACCGCGCCGTTTTCGCCGCTTGGGCACGATACGCATGTGAGCACGACCAACGCCACCTGCATGGCGCTCCCGACCAACCAGGCCATCGCACCCACGCGCAACACGCCCGAAATGCGCGCTGCCAATCAGGAACAGCCGTTTTCGCCGATCTACCACTACGCCTTCGTCACCGATGCGGCAGAGGGCCTGATCGCGGTCAATGTCGATACGCTGGCCGACGGTGAGTTCCGCAACAACTTCTTCACCCGCGCGCTCACCTTCAATCCCGGCGGCGTGCTCACGGGCGCGCGGCACATCACGCTCGCAGGCGACTACGCTTATGTCGTGACGGACAAGGCGCTGGTGACGATCCACCTGACCAAGCCGTGGTCCCCGGCCGCACCCTGTGAGGTGTCTAACAAGAAGGGCGCCGACACCTGCCTTGATCCGAAGATCACCTCGGTCGTTCCGTTGAAGGACCCGCGCGCGACGGCGGTGCAGTTTCGCTACTTGTGGGTGACCAC
>CANFIV010000388.1 GCA_947446935.1 Sphingomonadaceae bacterium
ATCAACGGCCAGAAAGTGTGGACCAGCGGCGCGCACAAGAGCCATGCTGCGCTCACCCTGCTGCGCACCGAAGAGGGCAGCGAGCGGCAGGCGGGCCTCTCGCAGATGATGATCGACCTCGATACGCCGGGGATCACGATCCGCCCGATCATCGACATGACCGGCACGCACCATTTCAACGAGATCTGGTTCGAGGACGTGCTGCTGCCGCTCGATGCGCTGGTCGGCACCGAAGGCAATGGCTGGAAGCAGGTCGTGGCCGAACTGGCGCTCGAACGCTCGGGGCCGGAACGCTATCTTTCGAGCCACATGCTGCTCGTCGCGCTGATCGATGCCGTGGGCCCGCAACCGGATAGCACGATCGCGCAGCTGATCGGGCGGCTTACCGCCGAGATGTGGACACTGCGTCAGATGTCGATGTCGACCATCGCCAAGCTGGCGGCGGGCGAGGACCCGGTGGTCGAGGCGGCGATCGTCAAGGATCTGGGCAATGCCTATGAACAGGCGCTGCCACGCATGGTTCAGGCGGCGGTCGATGCCGATCTGGCGGGCAAGAGCGACCTTTCACGGCTGCTCTCGTGGCTGCTGCTTGCGAGCCCGAGCTTTTCGCTGCGCGGCGGCACGCCTGAAGTGCTGCGCGGGATCATTGCCAAGGGTTTGGGGCTGCGTTGATATGAGCGACAATCGCACTTTGCTGACCGATATGGCAGCGGGCCTGTTTGCCGATCTGGCGGGCAAGCCTTTCGATGTGGCCTGGCCGCAAGTGGCCGAGGCCGGGTTTTCCACGTTGCTGGTGCCGGAAGAGGCGGGCGGCTTCGGCGGGGACTGGGGCGATGTGCTGGCCGTGCTGCGGCTGGCCGGGCTGAATGCCTTGGCCGCGCCGCTGGCTGAGCCGGTGATTGCGCATTGGCTGCTGGCTTCTGTGGGGATTGCGGCACCGGAGGGTTTGATTTCCATCGCCGCACCGGGGCAGCGGGTGCCCTATGGCCGCCATGCTGCAGCGGTTGTGCATGTCGCGGATGGCACGCTGTCGCTATATCATACGGATGCCTGCACGCTTGACGAAGGGCTTTCGCCTGCGGGTGAACCTTGGGATGCGGTGCGCTTCACCGGCGCGGTGGCGGCTTCGGCCCCGTGCGAGGTCGATCTGCTGGCGCTGGGGGCGTTTGCCCGCGTGGCGCAGGCGAGCGGCGCGATGGAGGCGGCGTTTACGCTCGCCATCGATCACGTGAACACGCGCGTGCAATTTGGCCGGGCGCTGGCGAAGTTCCAGGCGGTGCAGCAGGCCATGGCAGAGTTTTCCGAGGAAGCGGCCGCGGTCGATGCTTCGGCAGCGGCGTGCGCGGCGGCGCTGGATTATGGCCACGCCTCGTTCGAGATCGCGGCGGCCAAGCTGCGCATGGGGATCGCCATCGACCGCGCGGTGCCGATCGCACACCGCATGCACGGCGCCATCGGCTTCACCATCGAATACGCGCTCAACCACCTGACCCGCCGCCTGATGGGCTGGCGCAGCGAATTCGGCGGCGATGCCTTCTGGGCCGAGCGGCTGGGGCGGCGCGTGGCCGGGCTGGGCGGCAATGGGCTGTGGCGCGAAATGGCAACGCGGACGGACCGGTTGGTGGGGTGAGGGAGTGGGATTTAACGGGCCGATCTTCCTGCCAGTTTGTCAGTCCAACGAATCATTACACCTTTATTGGGCTTTCTCTGCCTCCCCGTGAGACCTTCAAACTCGATCAGGCCTTCGTTCCACATATCCATTAGGAGGTTCTTCAACTCGGGCAGAACCACTGAGAACTGTTGTTGAATATGCCTCGCAAGGGCCTCAAAAGTGATTGCCTCGTCTCTGGCTATTACAATTTCACATCGAATGCGCGCTTGGCGGACTTCGTGCGCCCAATGGGCGGATGCAGTCTCTTCGGCATTGTGAGGCAAGTATTCAAACAGTCCATGCTGACCGGTGTCAGACACCTCGCGATCTCTTGCTTCAATACGGAAAGATTCCTCTGCGCTAAGGGCCGTGCGCTCTACTTGCCTGAAAACTTCCAATCCCTTTGGATGCCGGGTCCCGTAGATTAAATAAAAATGAGATTTATCTAACTTGCGATGGCGAATTCGAGCGCTGGCGACATAGTCAAATCCAGCGACTTTTTTTACAGCGGTTTTAAAAACCTCTAGAATGGCCAGTTCTTTTGAAAGGCCATAAGATATTTGTTCTTCAATCATGTCGCGCCACGGTAAACCGCCGAATGGCTTGTCGTATGAGGCCCTGATCTCCGGACGCTCGTCTTCTACAAATCTCTTAAAATGCTCATACATAAAATTGATCAACACCTCCCCGCGCTGTTTAAGGAGAGGCGCAATTCGGCTGAGATCAATGTTCCAGCCAGTAGGGTCTACGAAAGTCAGAGCGAATGAAGAACTAACATAGCGACGCACTTCGGGAATATTATCTTCAAATGTGCCATGGATTGGACGTGCATGTAAATCAGTGGCTTCTGTGACTGCACCTTTAAGGCGTTTGAAAGCGGCGTCATCTTTTTCTACAAAAATACAGCGCAAGTTTTTCGTTTTGCCACGGTCACGGAAAGTTTCACGCACCACACGTAGCTCTTTTATCGCGATTCCAAACGATGTGTCAGAAAACTCCTCAGATCTCGCTTCCCATGGACCGGAGAACCCATCGACGAAAGTGAAGTCATCCCAAGCTGACAGGATGTTGTATGCGACCTTCTGGAGATAACCTCGAAGGATAAGATGTTTGACGAAGGTCTGTTCGCGCTGGTGGTATTCCGGCGGTATTGCTGGAGGTGGAGCCATTAGATAGCGTTCTCGGTCACAGATTTGATCTGCTGTGGAAAATCGTTCCACTCGCGGCCGTCAAGTTCCCTCCCGCCGTCTTTGGGTCTAAAGCCGCCCCATTGCTTGAAGAAGAACGCGACGTCCTGTTGGATGAACTGATCCCGCACATCGCGGACCCAACGCGGATCAACGGGTCGCGCCCGTGGGCCACTTTC
>CANFIV010000389.1 GCA_947446935.1 Sphingomonadaceae bacterium
ATCGTGGTGAAAGTCGGCGTCGGCACGCGGCTGCGCTATGTGAACTGCCCCTTCGCGCCGTTCCTCGATACATCGGCGCAGAACGTCTGCCAGGGGCTATGAGCATGATCGCCGCCCTTCTGGCCCCGATGGTGGCACTGACGTCTCCGGTTAGCGAGGCCGCACCCCCGGCCACGCCGCCTGCTGGAGCGGATGCACCCGCGGCGCAGGCCGCGCCGGTAGCAGAACCCATAGCGGCGGAGCCTTTGACCGCAGACGAGGCGCTGATCGACGGCCGCCGCCGCCCGGGCTATCAGAAGGAGCTGCCCGACAAGGTCGAGCAGGACAACCCCGGCGCGGTGAACGCGCCGCCCCCCGAGGCATTTTACGACAAGTGGGATGGGGAGGGCTCCCCGTCCGATCTCGTGCTCGATACCGGCGTGCCTGACCGCTGGCGCATCACCTCCTCGCTCTGCCCCAAGAAGGACGCCGCGACCGGGCAGATCAACACCGCGCTCTACACGCTGTTCCCGCGTCTGGCCTATATGTGCCATTCGAAGCTCGATCCGTTCCACCATAACACCTTCAAGGGCGACCGCCCGCTCGCTGCGGGCAAGAAACCCGGCTTCCTGAAGGGCGACGATTGGTTCTTCATCGCCAACGCCGTATCGGACACGGTGATCGAGCCGCGCAGCTTCCCGATCCCCGTCGGCAACCAGACCACGACCGATCCGGACTCGATCGATACATTCGGGCGCAGCCACAGCCTCGTGCTGGCGCAGACCTTCATTGCGGGCTTCTCGCTGCTCAAGGGGGAGACCGCGTTCAAGCCGCCAATCGTCGAGTACCGCGTGGCAGTCGCGGGCAATATCAACCATGTCGAAGTGCCCGAGCGGCGCGTGCTCTATGTCGAGCCTTCGAAAGGTACGCAGCGCACCGACGGGTTCATCGGTCTGCAAGAAGCCTTCATCGACTATCACATCGGCCGGTTCGACACGAAGCGGTTCGACTTTGTTTCGCTGCGCATGGGCATCCAGCCGTTCCAGTCGGATTTCCGCGGCTTCCTGTTCAACGACAACCAGCTCGGCGTTCGCCTCTTCGGCAACCGCGACAACAACCGCGTGCAGTTCAATCTCGCCGCGTTTTGGCGGATCGAGAAGGAAACGAATTCCGGGCTCAACAATATCGCCGCGCCGCTCCGCAAGGACTGGATCCTGACCGCCAACTTGTACCGGCAGGATTTTCCGGTGATCGGCCTGACCAGCCAGCTTTCGGCGACCTACAACATCAACCGTGAACGGCGCATCACCAGCGATGCCAATGGCTTTCCGGTGCGGCCCGCCTTGCTTGGGGACCTTCGCCCGCGCGTCTATGATGTGCTTTACCTTGGCTACGGGGTCGATGGACACGTCGGCCGGCTCAACCTGACCGGCCAGCTCTATGGCGCGCTCGGCAAGGACCGGAACAACTACCTCACCAGCGAGCCCGCCAAGATCCGGGCGTTCTTTGCCGCGGCGGAGCTGAGCTATGATCGCAACTGGGCGCGCATTCGCGCCTCGGGCCTCTATGCCAGCGGCGACAGCAACCCTTACGACAGGACCGAGAAGGGCTTCGACGCGATCTTTGAAAACCCGCAGTTCGCCGGAGCCGATACGTCCTACTGGATCCGCCAGACGATCCCGTTCGCGGGCGGTGGCCGGGTTATATCGGTCAACGGACGGAACGGCATTCTCAATTCACTGCGTTCCTCCAAGGAGCAGGGCCAGTCCAATTTCATCAATCCGGGCACGGCGCTGGCCGGGCTGGGCGGCGATTTTGACCTGACGCCAAACTTCCGCGTTTCGGCCAATGCCAATCACCTGTGGTTCGCCAACACCAAAGTGCTGCAGGTGCTGCGCAACGAAGGCTCGATCCCGAAGGATATCGGCTGGGATTTGTCTGTGGCTTCGATCTGGCGGCCCAAAGCGGCGCAGAACGTGGTGTTCCGCCTCTCCGGCGCGGTGCTGCAAGCTGGCGGGGGTTTTCGTGACCTGTTCGACCAGCGCAGCCACGGGCGTCAGTTCTACTCCATCCTCGCCAACGCGACTCTTTCGTTCTGATGGGTGACCGACAGATCATGCACTCTGCACCTCGCTTTGGCCGCAACAAGGTTCTCGTCTGGCTTGCGCTGCTTGTGGCCGGGCTGGGGGTGCCGAGTGCGCTCTGGGCCTCGGGCGAGGAGATCGCGCAGAAGATCACCCACATGCGTGCACCGGCCGCGCCGCGCGGTCAGCCGGGTGATACGGCGGCGGAACAGTGGGCCTATGTCGACAAGGCCAACACCGGCTGCGTCAGCTGCCATACCAAGAGCGACCATCGCACCATGCACGCCAGCCCGGCGGTCGTGCTCGCCTGCACCGATTGCCACGGCGGCAACAACAAGGTCGTCGCGGATCGCAGCTGGAACCGGAACTCGATGGACTATGTCGGCGCGATGAAGGACGCGCATGTCCTGCCGAAGTTCCCGGTCGGCTGGAATTGGCCCAGCTCGGCCAATCCCAAGCGTTCCTATGCCTTGCTCGCCAAGGAAAGTCCGGAGTTCATCCGCTTCGTCAATCCGTCGGACTACCGCGTCGCGCGCGATTCCTGCGGGGCCTGCCACATGTCGATCATCGAGGCTTCGGAACGTTCGCTGATGAGCACCGGCGCGATGCTGTGGGGCGGCGCGGCCTACAACAACGGCATCGTGCCGTTCAAAAACTACATGTTCGGTGAAAGCTTCACGCGCGGCGGCGAGCCGGCGCTGCTCAAGTCCGCCTCGAAGGAAATCGGGCCGGACGGCAAGCCGATGTGGGGTACGGTTACTCCGGCTGAAAAGGCGCGCGGCGCGCTGCCGATCCTGTATCCCCTGCCCAAGTGGCACACGATTCCGCCAGGCGACGTTTTCCGCGTGTTCGAGGATGGCGGCCGCACGATCAACCCGCAGTTCCCCGAAATCGGCCTGCCCAACTCCACCGGCCTGATCCAGCGGCTGGAAGAGCCCGGCCGTCCCGATCTCA